>JAKQLM010000697.1 GCA_029567145.1 Pseudomonadota bacterium | reverse complement strand
GTCGGTGGAAAAGGCCACCGTGGCGTGGCGGCCATGGGTTTCGACATCGAGGCGGAAGGTCGTCACCTCATGCGGCTTGCCTTGGGCAATCACCGTTACCGTGCCATGCTCGAACCCGGTTGGCACGACCCGGAACCCGGCCGTTTCGGCGGTCCGCGTCACGGCGTCGGGTGTGGCATCGGTGGCAATATCCACGTCATCGACCGGCACCCCCAGCAAAGCGTTGCGCACGCAGCCGCCCACGAACAACGCCGTGAATCCTGCCCCGTTCAGGCAGCGGCACAGCGCCTGGGTTCCGTCATGCGAAAGCCAGTCGCCCGAAACCCTCATCCCGCCACCCGATCGGCAAGCCCGCGCAGGATGCGGGCGGTTGCCCCCCAGATGTAGTACGGCCCAAAGGGCACGACGTAGTAGCGCCGCCATTCCCCCCGCCAAAGCCGCTTTTCAACGCGAAAGCGGCCCACATCCAGCACATGCGCCAGCGGCACCGAAAACACTTCGGCCACCTCGCTTTCCTGCGGGATCAACGTCACGGGATTGCGGATCACGGCCAGCACCGGCGTCACCTGAAACCCGGTCACCGTCTCGTGGCTGGGCAGCCGCCCGATCACCTCCACGCAGTCGGGGCGCAACCCAACCTCTTCCTCGGCCTCGCGCAGGGCGGCGGCGTCGGGGCTGGCATCGCCGGCTTCAACCTTGCCCCCCGGAAAGGCGATCTGGCCGGGGTGATGTGCCAGATGCGACGCGCGTTTGGTCAGGATCACCTGCGAGACTTCGCCCAGCCGCACCGCCACCAGCACTGCCGCAGGGCGCAACACGCGACCGGGGGGCAGCAGGATGGCCGGATTCAGATCGAAATCAGACGACGCCCCCGCCGGACGACCAAGGGCGCCGCGCAGGGCGGTTTCGTCAGCCAGCATCACCCACAGCCTCAACCCCTTCGAATCCCAGCGTCTTGGGGTCGAACTCGTAATGCGCGCTGCAGAACTGGCAATCCGCGGTCACGATGCCTTCGGGCGTGGTCATGTGGGCGATGTCTTTCTGCGAATAGATCGACATGGTCTGCCGCACCTTGTCGGCCGAGCATGAGCACCCGAATTTGACGGCC
>JAKQLM010000679.1 GCA_029567145.1 Pseudomonadota bacterium | reverse complement strand
GGCTTGACGTCCTTGTCCAGGGCATCCTTCTCGGCGGTCTCTACGCCCTCTTCGCCGCAGGCCTTTCCCTCGTCTTCGGCATCATGCGCCTCGTGAACCTTGCCCACGGCGACCTCATCGTCTTCGCGGCTTTCGCGATCCTTCTGATCACCGCCACGCTGGGCCTCAACCCGTTCCTCGCCGCCCTCCTCGCCGCGCCGATGATGTTCGCCGCTGGATGGGCGCTGCAGCGATTCGTCCTGAACCGGGTGCTGGGGAAAGACATCCTGCCCCCGCTTCTTGTGACTTTCGGCCTCTCCGTCGCCCTGCAGAACGGGATGCTCGAAGTCTTCTCGGCCGACAGCCAGCGCCTGACCGCAGGGCCGCTGGAAAGCGCCTCCATCGACTTCGGCCCGGTCACCGTCGGCACCATGCCGCTTCTCACCTTCGCCTCCGCCGTCCTGGTGATCTTCGCCCTGAACCGGATCTTCTACACCACCGCCCTCGGTCGCGCTTTCCGCGCCGTGTCCGATGATCCGACCACCGCCAGCCTGATGGGCATCAACCCGAAATCCGTCTTCGCCATCGCCACCGGCCTTGCCATGGTCATCGTCACCGTCGCGGCCCTCTACCTTGGCATGCGCTCGAACTTTGACCCCTCCATCGGCCCCGCCCGCCTGCTCTACGCCTTCCAGGCCGTCATCATCGGTGGCCTTGGCAGCCTTTGGGGCACCCTGATCGGCGGGGCGATCATTGGTGTCGCCCAGACCTTCGGCGCGCAATTGAACCCCGAATGGCAGATCCTGGCCGGCCACATCGCCTTCCTGATCGTCCTTTTGATCCGCCCGCGCGGCCTCTTCCCCCGGGCGGTGGACTGATGGCCTACACCGTCACCACCCGCACCCGCGCCAGCAGCATTGCCGGGATCGCAGCCCTCGCCCTCATCGCCGTCGGCCTTGTCCTGCCCGCCTTCGCCTCACGCAGCCTGATCCAGGACCTGTTCTTCATCCTGACCATGCTGACGCTCGCCCAGCTCTGGAACCTGATCGCGGGCTTCGGCGGCATGGTCAGCGTCGGGCAACAGGCCTTCGTCGGGATCGGAGCCTACGCGATGTTCGCAGGCGTCATCCTGTGGGGTTGGGACCCCGTCCCTGCCATCCTGCTTGGGGGTGTTGCCGCCTTCCTTCTCGCCATCCCCATGGCCTTCTTCGCCTTCCGCCTGGCCGGAGCCTACTTTGCCATCGGCACCTGGGTCATCGCCGAAGTCACGCGCCTGATCATCGCGCAATGGAAAACACTTGGCGGCGGCACCGGGACCAGCCTTCCGCGCGAAGCCACCGCCGACATCATCGGCGTCAATGCCATTGCCAGTCTTTTCGGCCTTCGAGAAGCCGCCGCCCGCGATGTCCTCGCCTACTGGCTCGCCCTTGCCCTTGCCGTCGTCACCATGGCCGCGATCTATGCGCTTCTGCGGTCGCGCACCGGCCTTGCCCTCGCAGCCGTGCGCGACAACGACACCGCCGCGCGGTCCGTCGGCGTCGATGCCGCCCGCGTCAAATGGCTGGTGTTCCTCTCCGCCGCCACCATGACCGGCTTCGTCGGTGCCCTCATCTACATGCAGACCGCCCGCATCTCCCCCGACGCAGCCTTCTCTGTCACCAACTGGACGGCTTACGTCATCTTCATCGCCGTCATCGGCGGCATCGGGCGGCTGGAAGGCCCGATCCTTGGCATCCTCGTCTTCTGGGGCCTGCAGACCGCCTTTGCCGACTACGGCAGCTGGTATCTCCTTGCCCTTGGCCTTCTGGCCATCGCCACCATGCTGTTTGCCCCCCGCGGTCTTTGGGGCCTGATCCAGGACCGCACCGGCCTTGCCCTTTTCCCCGTCCAACGCCGCCTCATAGGAGCCGACAATGGCTGACATCACCACCGACGTCCTGATCATCGGCACCGGCCCCGCAGGCTCGGCCACCGCCGCCCTCCTCGCCTCCTACGGCGTGGAAACCCTGGTGGTGAACCGCTACCGCTGGCTCGCCAACACGCCCCGCGCCCACATCACCAACCAGCGCACGATGGAGGTCCTGCGCGACCTTGGCCCCGAGGTGGAAGCCGAAGCGATGATGCACGCCACCGGGCAGGACCTGATGGGCAACAACGTCTTCTGCGTGTCGCTTGCTGGTGAGGAGCTGGGCCGGATGCAGTCCTGGGGCACCAGCCCCGAGTCCAAGGCCCGCCACCTGCGCGCTTCCCCATGCGAGATGAACGACCTGCCGCAAACGTTCATGGAGCTGATCCTCTTCAAGACCGCCTGCTCGCGTGGCGCGCAGCCGCGCATGTCCACCGAATACCTCAGCCACTTCCAGGATGCCGAGGGCGTGACCACCACCTGCCGCGACCGTCTGACGGGCAAGGACCTGACGGTCCGCTCGAAATACCTCGTCGGCGCGGACGGCGGAAACTCCCTCGTCGCCGAACACGCGGGCCTCCCGTTCGAAGGCAAGATGGGCGTCGGCGGGTCGATGAACATCCTCTTCCGCGCCGACCTGTCCCGTTACGTCGCCCACCGCCCATCAGTCCTTTACTGGGTCATGCAACCCGGCGCCGATGTCGGCGGCATCGGCATGGGCCTTGTCCGCATGGTTCGCCCCTGGAACGAATGGCTGATCGTCTGGGGATACGACATCAACCAGCCCGCCCCCGTTGTGGACGAAGCGATGGCAACGCAAGTCGCCCGCCAACTGGTCGGTGTCCCGGACCTCGAAATCGACCTCATCTCGGCCAACACCTGGACGGTGAACAACTGCTTCGCCACCCACATGCAGAAGGACCGCGTCTTCATCATGGGCGACGCCGCGCACCGGCACCCGCCCTCAAACGGCCTCGGCTCCAACACCTCGATCCAGGACGCCTTCAACCTCGCCTGGAAACTGGCCGCCGTCCTCAAGGGCCAGGCCACGCCCAAACTCCTCGACAGCTACTCCACCGAACGCGCCCCCATCGCCCGCCAGATCGTCACCCGTGCCAACCAGTCGATCGCCGAATTCGGCCCGATTTTTGAGGCCCTCGGCATGGACGGCGGCGTTGACCGCAACCGGATCGAGGCCTCGATGGCCGCCCGCTGCGACGCGACCCCGGCAGGCGAAGCCCAGCGCGAGGCCCTGCGCAAAGCCATCGACTTCAAGCGCTATGAGTTCGACTGCCACGGCGTCGAGATGAACCAGCGCTACGCCTCCGGGGCCGTGGTCAGCGACGGCACCACCGCGCCGGTGGGCGAGAACATGGAACTTTACTACCACCCCACCACCACCCCCGGCGCGCGCCTGCCCCACGCCTGGGTCTACGACCGGAACGGCACGAAGTACTCCACCCTCGACCTCTGCGGCAAAGGTCAGTTCACCCTGATCACCGGCATCGGTGGCGAGGCTTGGGTCAAGGCCGCCGAAGCCGCCGCCAAGGCGCTCAACCTGCCCGTCC
>JAKQLM010000121.1 GCA_029567145.1 Pseudomonadota bacterium | reverse complement strand
CTGATCCAGATCATGATGCTGCGCTGGCTGCAGAAATGTGGCGGCAAGCCGATCGTGCTGATGGGCGGGGGCACGACCAAGATCGGCGACCCCAGCTTTCGCGCCGAGGAACGGCCCCTGCTGACTGATGCGCAGATCGGGTCGAACATCACCGGGATCAAGCGGGCGTTTGCGCCCTATGTCAGCTTTGGCGACGGACCGACCGACGCGATCATGGTCAACAATGCCGAATGGCTGGACGCGCTGAACTACATCGGATTCCTGCGTGACATCGGGCGGCATTTCAGCGTCAACCGGATGCTGAGTTTCGAAAGCGTCAAGTCGCGGCTGGACCGGGAGCAATCGCTGTCCTTCCTTGAATTCAACTACATGATCCTGCAAGCCTATGATTTCCTTGAACTGAATCGCCGCTATGGCTGTCTGTTGCAGATGGGCGGGTCGGACCAGTGGGGCAATATCGTCAACGGCGTGGACCTGACGCGCCGGGTGATCGGGGGCGAGGTGTTTGGCCTGACCTCGCATCTTCTGACCACCAGCGACGGCAAGAAGATGGGCAAGACGGCGGGCGGCGCGGTCTGGCTCAACGGCGATCTCTTCAGCCCCTACGAGTTCTGGCAATACTGGCGCAACACGACGGATGCCGACGTGGGCCGGTTCCTGAAGCTGTACACGGAGCTGCCGGTCGAGGAATGCGATCGGCTGGGCAAGCTGGGCGGGTCCGAGATCAACAGTGCGAAAATCGTGCTGGCGAACGCGGTGACGACGCTGCTGCACGGGGCCGAAGCGGCGGCGGCGGCCGAAGCCACGGCGCGGGATGTGTTCGAAAAGGGCGGCATCGGGGACGAGCTTCCCACGGTGACGCTGGAGCCTGCCGAACTGGCCGAAGGTGTGGGAATCGTGCAACTTTTTGTCCGCGCCGGTCTTGCGGCCAGCGGCAAGGATGCCAAGCGCCTGATCCAGGAGGGCGGGGCCAAGGTCAACGACGAGATCGTCACCGACACCGCGATCCGCTATGGCGCGGGGCATTTTGCCGAGCCGTTGAAGCTGACGGCGGGCAAGAAGCGGCACGCCTTGGTCGT
>JAKQLM010000648.1 GCA_029567145.1 Pseudomonadota bacterium | reverse complement strand
GCGCTACAGTGAAAAGCTGTTGCAGGCCTCGGGGATCACCGTCGTCACCGTGGACCTGTCCGAGATGATGGGCGCGGCGGGCGCGATCCCCGACGGCGACGCCGATCTGCGCGCCAAGATGGACCGCATCCGCGCCTATGGCACGATCCCGGCGCATATCACCGAAAAGCAGGTGGCCACGCAGGCGAAATGGACCCTGGCCGTCAACCGCTGGATTGCCGAAAACGAATGCGACGCGAGTGCGATCCAGTGCTGGCGGTCCCTGCAAGACAACTTTGGCTGCGCGACCTGCGTCACCATGTCGATGATGGGCGAAGAGTTGATGCCGTCGGCCTGTGAAGTCGACATCATGGGCGCGCTGTCAATGTATGCCCTGGCGCTGGCCAGCGGTGCGCCGCCCGCGATCCTGGACTGGAACAACAACTACGGGGCCGAGCCCGACCTCTGCGTCTGCACCCATTGCGGCAACTTCCCGAAGTCGTTTATCGGCGACACCCCCGAAATCTCCGAACTTGACGTTTTGGGCAGCGTCATCGGCAAGTCGAAATGCTTCGGCGCGGTCAAGGGCAAGGTGAAGGCTGGGCCGATGACCTATTTCCGGCTGTCCTCGGACGACCGGGCGGGCACGCTGAAATGCTATCTGGGCGAAGGTGAGTTCACCGACCACCCCTTCCCGATGGACGGCGGCATCGCGGTGACCAAGGTTCCCGACCTCCGCCGCCTGATGCGCTTTGTCACGCAGAACGGCTTTGAACACCACGTTGCCATGGTCCGTGGCCATCATGCGGACGTCGTTGCCGAGGCGGTGACCCGCTACCTGCGCTGGCCCTCCTACCACCACGGTGCCGAACCCGAGCCGCAGCTTTCCCATCCCCAACGGTTCTGATCCATGCAGATGTCCCCCCCCAACGACCCCGTTCCCCTGATCGCCGCCAAGGCGCTGTGGATGCGCCGCCGGGCGTTCCAGATGGTCCACGCCGCCCAGCTTGGCCATCCGGGCGGCGACTTTTCCGCCATCGACGTGCTGGCGACCCTGTATTTCGGCGTCTTGCGCTATGACCCCGCGCGCCCCGACTGGGCCGACCGTGACCGCTTTGTCATGTCCAAGGGCCACGCCACCGGGGCCCTATACACCGCCCTTTGTGCGGCAGGCTATTTCCCCGAGGATTGGCTGCAAACCTATATGCAACCCCGGTCGATGCTGAACGGCCACCCGAACCGCAACTACCTGCCGGGGGTCGAGACGAACACCGGCCCCCTGGGTCACGGCTTTCCGGTCGCGGTCGGGATCGCCATCGCGGCCACCCTTTCGGGGTCCGATCACCGCACCTTTGTCCTGACCGGCGACGGCGAACAGCAGGAAGGCTCGAACTGGGAGGCGGCGATGGTCGCCGGCCACCGCAGGCTGAACCGCCTGACCCTGATCATCGACCGCAACCGCCTGCAACAGGGCGCTGGGACCGAGGAGACCAGCGGCCTTGACCCTTTGGACCAGAAATACGCCGCCTTCGGCTGGGATGTGGCCTTTATCGACGGTCACGACCATGCTGCCTTGCACCGCGCCCTGTCGGCCCCGCCCGGGGACAGGCCGCGCTGCCTGATCGCCAATACGGTCAAGGGCAAGGGCGTGTCCTTCATGGAAAACCAGGCCAGTTGGCACCACGGCGTGCCCAATGCCGACCAATTTGCCCAAGCGATGAAGGAACTGGTCTGATGGCCCATGCCGCCGTAATCGAAGGCCTGCAAGACTGCCGCAACGCCTGGGCCAGCACCATCGAAGCCCTTGCCGAAGCCGATCCGCGCATCTGCGTCGTGGTCAATGACTCGGTCGGCTCCTCCAAGCTGAACGGGTTCCAGAAGCGTTTCCCAGACCGCACCGTCAACGTCGGCATCGCCGAGCAGGTCATGGTCGGCGTCGCGGCTGGGCTTGCCAACGGCGGGCGCATCCCGTTCGTGTCAGCCGCCAGCTGCTTTATCACCGGCCGCGCGCTGGAGCAGGTCAAGGCCGACATCGCCTACGCCGGGTTCAACGTCAAACTGGTCGGCCAATCCTCGGGCGTGGCCTATGGCGAACTTGGCGCGACCCACCATTCCATCGAGGATTTCGCCTGGCTGCGGCCCCTGACCAACATCACCGTCATCACCCCCTCCGACCCGTGGGAGACGGCCGAGGCGGTGAAATGGGCCGCCACCCACGAAGGCCCGGTCTACCTGCGCCTTAGCCGGATGCCCGTCCCGGCGCTGGACATACCGAACCGCGTGTTCCGTCCCGGCGTGGCCGAAGTCGTGCATCAGGGCGACGACCTGGCGATCATCGCCTGCGGGACGACCGTGCATCTGGCGCTGGCCGCCGCCAAACTGCTGGCGGAGGAGGGCGTCTCGGCCCGGGTCATGAACATGGCGACACTCAACCCGCTGGACGAACAGGCACTGCACGCCGCCGCCGCCACCGGGGCGATTGTCACGGTGGAAGAGGCCAGCGTCAGGGGTGGCCTTGGCGGCGCGGTGGCCGAATTCACCGCCGCCAACCGCCCGGTTCCGGTGGAACGCGTCGGTTTCCCCGGCTTTGTCGTCACCGGCTCGGTGGACTGGCTGTTCCAGGAATACGGGCTTTCGGACACCGGCATCGCCGCCGCCGCCCGGCGTGCCATGGCGCGTCGCTGAATGCGGGTTCTGGCGATTGATCAGGGCACGACCAACACAAAGGCGGTCCTGGTCGATGCCGGGGGCCAGGTGGTCGCCCGCGCCTCGGCCCCCTTGACCACGCACTACCCGAATCCCGGCTGGGCCGAACAATCGGCCAGCGACCTCTGGGCCTCGGTCCAGCAGGTGATCGCCAAGCTTGCCCCCCACGGTGCGCCCGACGCCATCGCCATCGCCAACCAGCGCGAGACGCTGGTGGTCTGGGACGCCGAGACCCACCAGCCGATCTGCCCCGCGCCGATCTGGCAATGCCGCCGCACGGCTGCCGACTGCGCCGCCCTGATCGCCGCCGGGCACAATCCGGCGGTGCTGGCGGCCACCGGGCTGGACATCAACCCGCTTTTCCCGGCCTCCAAACTCGCCTGGGTGCTGCGGAACGTGCCACAGGCGGCGGACCTCCTGGCCAAGAGCCGCCTCAGGGCCGGGACGGTGGACGCCTGGCTTTTGTGGAACCTGACCGGCGGCACGTCCTTTGCTTGCGACCATTCCAACGCCTCGCGCACCCAGCTTTTCGACACCGAAACCCTGACCTTCAGCGAAGATCTCGCCGCGATCTTCGGCGCACCACTGGCCTGCCTGCCCGACCCCCGCCCCTCGGACAGCCGCTTTGGCACAACCGCAGCCGGGCAGACCGCGCTGCCCGCAGGCATCCCGATCCACGCCATGCTGGGCGACAGCCATGCCGCCCTTTACGGCCACGGCGTTCGCAGCCCCGGCACGGTCAAGGCGACCTATGGCACCGGGTCGTCGCTGATGACGCTGACGCCCACCCGCGTCGCGTCACATCACGGGCTTTCCGGCACCATCGCCTGGACCGACCGCACCGGCACCGCCTACGCGCTGGAGGGCAACATCACCGTCTCGGCCCAGGCCGCCGCCTTCATGGCGGGGCTTCTGGGGATCAAGGACGCCGCCAGCCTGTCCGATCTGGCCCAGACCGTCCCCGACAGCGGCGGCGTGGTCTTCATCCCCGCTCTTGCAGGCCTTGGCGCGCCGCACTGGGACGACACGGCGACCGGC
>JAKQLM010000641.1 GCA_029567145.1 Pseudomonadota bacterium | reverse complement strand
CGCCGGTCAGCACATGAGCCAGCACCACCGCCGTCGTCGCCTCCAGCGCCAGGGCGTCATCGGGCAAGGACGTATCCTGCGCCCGCGCGCCCTGCGGCTGCACCACGACCAGCGCCAACAGGACAACGGCCGTCGCCCGGCCGATCCCCGACAAGCGCCCCGCGACCCACAGCGCCGCCAGCACGTCCACCAGCAAAAGCGCCAGGCCCCCCGTCAGGAACGCGCCCTTCAGGGCCTGCGCCTCTCGGCCCTCCAACCCCTCGACCGGCACGGACGGAGGCCACACGGCAGGCAGCAGTTCCGCCTCGGGCCCCAGCACGTTCAACGCCACCCGGCGGTCCGCCCCGGCATAAAGGCCGGGCGGCATCGCCAATGTCGGCCCCCCGGCCACCGCCTTGGCCAAAGCCTCGCCCTCGACGCCCGCCAACTCGCCCGCATCCTGCGGCTGGCCGTAAGCGTCCAGCACCATTTCCGGTGCCCAGACCTGTCCGGCCAGATCACCCGCCTCGGGCAGCGCGGGCCTGGTGGACACTGCCAGCCGCTCCAGCATCTGCACGAACAGGCCCGACAGCGGCAACGACGACCATTCCGCATTCGCTGTCACATGCACCAGCACCACCTGCCCATCGCCCACGATCTTGCGCGTCACCATCGGCGTGCCATCGTCCAGCGCGGCAATCGTCCGGCTGGCCAATTCCGGGTCCGGCTGCGCCAACACCTGCGCCCGCACCACCACGTCATCGGGGGCCACCAGCCCATAGAACGGCGAGCCTTCGACGAACGGCGCCAGCGCTTTCGGCTCACCCCAGCTCATCGCGCCGCCGACCGTGCGGCCACCTTCACGCAGACGGACCGGCAGCAGCGGGTCTTCCTCCATCCGGCTCACGTCGCTGGCGGCCAGACGCGGGCCCGCAAAGCGCAGCAAGAGCCCGCCCTTTTCCAGCCACTCCAGCGTCGCATCGGTTTCGGATTGGGTCAGCCGCGCCACGTCGGCCAGCACGACCACATCCGGGTTCGCCACCAGCACCTCGGTCAAGGACCCGTCGATGATCTCGGCCACCGGCTCCAGCGCCTGCCGCAGATAGTGCAAGGGCGACAGCAGTTGCAGCCCCTCCTGATCCGGCCCCGCCGCGATCAGCGCGATCTTGCGGCGCTTGAGGCTGTCGTCGGCCAGGCTGACCGCCCCCGCCGTGCGCGCAGCCTCCAACTCGAACCGAGTGATCCGGTTGCGCAGTTCCGGCGGCACGTCCAGCAAAGCCTCGGCCCGCCCGGCCCCCGCCGCAAAGTCCAGCGTCAGCCGGGCCAGCTCCCGTTCGATGCCGCTGGGGTCCGGCCCCCGCGCGATCACCCCGACGCTGACCGCATCGGCGACCGGCATCCGGCTGGCCGCAACCTTGACCTTGCCGTCCTCATATCCCGCCGGATGCAGGCCCAGCAGCGGACGCGGGCTTTCCACCACCCGCACTGTGCCACGCGCCTGCAATTCGGCCAGCAAATCCTCGCGCCCCGGATGGGCCAGACCATCCGACAGCCACATCGTCTCGAACCGGCCCTCGGGCAAGGCACCCACCCAATCGGCCAAAGCGGGCGCCCAGGCCTGCGGCTGCAACCCCGCCGCCCGACCGGCCCAGGCCTCTGCCGTCTGGAATTCCACCGCGCCCGGCGCATCCGTCAGCCGGATCAGCGCCACCGGACGGCCCGAGGCCCCGGCTTCCGCCACCAGCGCCTCGGCCTTTTCCACCCGGCGCGGCCAGTCGCGGGCATCGGCCCAACTGCCATCGACCACGATCAGCATCGGCCCGGACCCTGCCACCCGCACATCCGGGTTCAGGATCGGCCCGGCAAAGCCGATGATCGCCGCCGCCACCGCCAGCATCCGCAACAAAAGCAGCCACCACGGAGTCTTGTCCGTCTCGGCCTCGTCGTCCTTAAGGCCCAGAAGCAGAGCCACGCCGGGAAACCGCCGCCGGATCGGCGCAGGCGGCACGGCCCGCAGCAGGATCCACAGGATCGGCAGCGCGATCAGCGCCAGCAGAAGCAGCGGCGTCGCAAAACCGACGGGGCCGACCATGAACATCTACCGGCCCCCCTGCAACGCGGCATAGGACCACAAAAGCGCGCCTTGGGCCGGATGCCCGGTGTGGTGCGTGGTGAAATGCCAGCCGACCGCGCGACCAAGGCTGGCCAGCCGGTCCTTGCGTTCCGCCAGCCGCGCCAGATACCGGTCGCGCAATTCGCCCGCCTGCTGCGTTTCGTGCCGCATCGTGCCGCCCATCGATTCAAAGATCGTGCGGCCGTCGAAGGGAAATTCTTCCTCCGCCGGGTCGAGGATCTGGATCAACACGCCCTTGACCCCCCGGTCCGACGCCCGCGCCAGCCCCGCCTCGATCCCGCTCAGGTCGCCCAGGAAATCCGACAGGAACACCGCGCGCCCGTGGCTCACCATGCCCTCGGTTTCCGGCGCGCCGTATTCCGCGCTTGCCTCTTCGCCCGCCAGCCGCGCCGCCAACCGGAGAAGCTGAGTCCGCCCGGCCCTTGGCTGCGCCAGCCCGGCCAGCCCGACCCGCTCACCGCCGCGCAACAACAGCACCGCCAGCGCCAGCCCCAGCAGCCGCGCCCGGTCCGACTTTGGCGCACGCGATTTGTCGCCGGTAAAGGCCATCGACTTCGACGGATCGACCCAGATTGTCACCGACTGCGCCGCCTGCCATTCGCGTTCCCGCACGAAATGCGCGTCCGACCGGGCCGACCGCCGCCAGTCGATCATCCGCGCCGAATCGCCCTGATGCGCGGGCCGGTATTGCCAGAACTCGTCCCCCAGCCCCGCCCTGCGTCGCCCGTGTTCGCCCAGCATGACCGTGGCCGCCAGCATCTCGGCCTCGGCCAGAAGGGGCGGCAAGGTCTGCCCCAGCGCCTCGGCGCGGCTGCGCAGGTCAGGAGCCGTGGTCACGCAGCAGCCTCAAGCCGCAGGACGCGGTTGGTGACGCGGCTGATGATCCCGGCCAAGGTCTCGCCCCGCGCCCGTGCGGCAAAGCTCAGCGCCATCCGATGCACCAGCACCGCCTGCGCAAGGTCCGCCACATCGGCAATCGACGGCGCCAGCCGCCCGTCCAGCAGCGCCCGCGCCCGTACCGTCAGCATCAGCGCCTGCGCCGCCCGCGGTCCCGGCCCCCAGGACAGACTGTCAGCCAGATCGCGCCCCTCCGGCTCGCCCGGACGGCAGGCGCGCACCAGGTCCAGGATCGCCTCGACCACCTGCTCACCGACCGGCATCCGGCGAATGACGGACTGCGCGTCCAGCAACCCCTGAGCGGTGAACACCTGATGCGCCTCGGCCTCCTCGGCCCCAGTGGTGGCAATCAGGATGTCGCGCTCGGTCGCCCGGGTCGGGTATTCCACATCGACCTGCACCAGGAACCGGTCCAGCTGCGCCTCGGGCAAGGGATAGGTGCCTTCCTGTTCAATCGGGTTCTGCGTCGCCAGCACGTGAAACGGGCGGCCCAAGGCACGATGCTGCCCCGCAATCGTCACTTCCTTCTCCTGCATCGCCTGCAGCAGCGCCGATTGGGTGCGCGGAGAAGCCCGGTTGATCTCGTCGGCCATCAGAAGCTGGCAGAAGATCGGCCCTTCGACGAACCGGAACGCCCGCCCGCCATCGGCAGCGCTTTCCAGCACTTCCGACCCCAGGATATCCGCCGGCATCAGGTCCGGCGTGAACTGGATGCGATTGGCCTTCAGCCCCATCACCGTGCCCAAAGTGTCCACCAGCCGCGTCTTGCCAAGGCCCGGAAGGCCCACCAGCAGCGCATGACCGCCGCACAGCATGCTGGCCAGCACCAGATCGACGACCTTCTCCTGCCCGATGAACCGCCGGTTGATCGAGGCCTACGCCTCACCCAGCGTCGCGCCCAGCGCTTCGATTTCCGCCACAAGCGCCTTGGTATCGGCCATGCCAATTGCTCCCTTCAGGGTATGTCCCCGGCAGTAAAGCGAGTTATCCCGCCGGGCACAAATGGCAAAAGGCGACTTGACACAAATGATCGTGAAAGCGGCGCCACCTGCCCGCCGGGTGCCCCGGAATTTTCGAAAATTCCGGACCGGAGCCTTCAAAGGCTCCGATGCGATTTCTTCAAAGAAATCGCCCACCGCAACAAGGCTGGTTGCACCTGCATCCCGGGACATTAGATTTACAGGATGACCACGCCCAACGCTGACACCCTCGCCGCCGCCGCAAAAGCGGCCGGCAAGAGAGGCCCGCCCCCGGTCCATCTGTGGAACCCGCCGTTCTGCGGCGACATCGACATGCGCATCGCCCGCGACGGCACCTGGTTCTACCTTGGCACCCCGATCGGGCGGGCACCCTTGGTCAAACTCTTCTCTTCGATCCTGAAACGTGAAGGCGACGCCTATTTCCTTGTCACCCCGGTCGAAAAGGTCGGGATCAGGGTCGATGACGCGCCACTTCTGGCCATCGACTTCGACGTGACCGGCACCGGCGACACCCAGACCCTGACCTTCACGACGAAAACCGACGACACCGCGACCCTTGGCCCCGACCACCCCCTGCGGGTAGAGCGTGACCCCGAAACGGGCGAGCCGTCGCCCTATCTCCTGATCCGCGCGAACCTTTGGGCCCTGATCGACCGCAAATCCTTTTACCGGCTGGTCGATCTGGGTTGCCATCACGACCACGACGGGCAAAGGTGGTTCGGTCTTTGGTCCTCGGGGCAGTTCTTCCCGGTCATCCCCTCATCCGAGCTGCCCTGAATCCCCATGCCCCGCTTCGCCGCCAACCTGACGCTGCTCTTCAATGAGGTGCCGATGCTCGACCGCCCGGACTGGGCGGCGCGCTGCGGCTTCGACGGGGTCGAGGTGCTGTTTCCCTATGATCAGCCCATGGCCGACTGGGAACGGGCGCTGAACGGTCTGCCCGTGGCGCTGATCAACACGCCGCCCGGCGACTGGGCCTCGGGCGACCGGGGCTTTGCCGCCGTGCCGGGGATGGAGCTGCGCTTTCGCGACAGCTTCCTGCGCGCCGCCGACTATGCCACCCGCCTGCAGGCCGGTCGCGTGCATGTCATGGCCGGGGTCGCCAAGGGCCCGCAGGCCGAACAGTGCTATGTCGAGAACCTGACCTGGGCCCTGACCGAGGCACCCGACCTGACACTGACCCTGGAGCCCCTCAACCCCGAGGATATGCCGGGCTACTTCCTGAACGACTACGATCAGGCCGCCCGCATCCTGGACGACCTCGCCGATCCCCGGATCGGGTTGCAGTTCGACCTCTGGCACGCCGCCCGGCTGCACGGCGACCCCGCGCTGGTCTGGCAGGATCACCGCCACCGGATCAACCACGTCCAGATCGCGGGCTTTCCCAGCCGCAACGAACCCGGCGGCGGCGGCTTTTCCCTGCCCGACCTCTGCGACCAGATCGACGCGCATTGCCCGCAGGTCTGGATCGCGGGCGAATACCGCCCGGCCAAAGGCACCGCGCAGGGCCTGGGCTGGCTGACCGCGCTCAAGTCCCGCTCGGCGCTGATCGGCGGCTGACCGGCCTGCCAGCCGCAAACCTGCTCTTTGGCAAATACTCCCAGGGGGTTTGGGGGCAGGATGCCCCCACCAACCGAGCTTGCCGTGCGCCCTTCGCGCACGGCGGGCGAGACAAAAGGTCTTCGCGCGTCAGCGCTCAATCTGATCACCGCCCCCACCCGCGTTCCGGCGCTGGACCTGGGTCCCCGGGGCCTGATTCGCCCCTGTTGGTTAATCGCCCGCGACCTCCGGCCAAGGCCTGACCCATGCCCGACAGATGCCAGACAGATGCCAGACGGATTCCAGACGGGCCACAGCCCATGCTTTTCCAGCCGGATCAACCGGTTACCACCACGCGCGCCGCTCTCCCCTTGCCCGCACCGCCCGCATCCGCAATAAACCCGTAAGCCTCCCAGCCAAGGACCCTTGCCCATGCCCATCGACGCCCCGGAAACCCAGACCGTCACCAGCTGGAAAGTGGCCTGCGACGGTGGCGAAGGCGCGCTTGGCCATCCCCGCGTCTGGCTGACGATCCCGGCCGATCCCGGCTGGGTCGAATGTGGCTATTGCGACAAGCGCTATGTCATCGACCGGGATCACACCCACGACGACCACTGACACCGCGTCCCTGTCGCCGCGCCACCGGCACGGCGACAGCCACCGGGCCAAGGGTCACTCGGCCGCAAATCGCGGCTCCTGATCCGGCCCCAGCGCCCGCCACACCAGCGCCGACCCGTCAAGCTCCGGGGACGAGCTGACCGTCACCCCCGCGCACCCTGCCGCCAGCGCCTGCGCGCGCGCTGCCGCCAGCAGGCTTTGCCCGATGCCGCGGCCCCGGTCCGGCTCTTGCACGTAAAGCTGCTCGACCACCGCCCAGTCCGCGCCCGCAATGCCGTTCCACCCGATCAGCACCAGCGCATAGCCCACCGGATGCCGCTGCGGGCTGTCCACCCGGTGTGCAACGATCAGCCGGGCCGCCGGGCCTTTCTGCGCGATCCGCGCCAGGACGGGGGGAGTGACACGCGCGCTCTGGTCATGCTGCGCGGCCAGCGCGATCAGCATCCGGTGCACTTCGGGCAGGTCATCCGGCACAGCCAGCCGGATCGTGGCGGAAAGGGGGGTCGGGGTCGGCATCTTCGGTTTCCTTCGCTGGGGGGCCCGGCGAGGGGGGAACCTGTGAACCTGTCGGCCTGACCCTCGCGGGGCGGCTATCAGGGGGTTGCTTCGGTGTGAAACGCTGCCCGGCCGCCTATGTGGCGTCGGTCCAATAAAACGAAAAGGCGATCATCGGGTGCAGCATGCCGTGACCATGCGACGCGCGACAGCGCCCGTCAAGCCCCCCACGCCCCCCACGCCCGTCGCCCTGCCAGCGCCCCCGGAACCGCCTTCACCGGCACAGGCAGCCCACTGCGTATCGCCCACGCACAAGGTCGGGGATTGCCGCAACGCCAGCGAAAGCGCCAACAATGCCCCACGATCCGCACCCGCAAACCCGGCCTTCCGCATCTGCCCCCACCTTTCGCGCGCGCCCATCCCGTGCCAGCATCCCCATCTCCGCAACCCCGTCCCGACACCCGCGTCCCTGCACCCAAAG
The DNA here is from genome assembly GCA_029567145.1 of Pseudomonadota bacterium. GTDB lineage: Bacteria > Pseudomonadota > Alphaproteobacteria > Rhodobacterales > Rhodobacteraceae > Tabrizicola. The sequence continues at coordinate 4,030 of JAKQLM010000641.1, read as the reverse complement.
GAAGCCCGATGCGCCGCGCTCTTCGCCTTGTTGCCCTTACGCTGGCTCTTCCGGTTCTTTACCTTGTGGCCTCGGTCCTGCTTCCCCTTGTTCCCGGCCCCAAGGCTGATCTGTCCGGCCCGCTCACCCGGCAGATCGGCCTGCTGCAAGGCGTGATCCACACCGACATCCTGATCCCTCTCACCCCCGAAACCCGCGCCCGCTTTGGCTTTGCCGAAGCCGCAGGCGTCCCCTTGAACCACCCCGAGGCCCGCTGGCTGGTCCTTGGCTGGGGCTCCGCCGGGTTCTACACCACCGCCGGAACCTATGCCGACATTACCGCCAGCGCCGTCCTGACCGCCGCCACCGGGGACGACGCCGTGATCCGGCTGGACGCGCTTGGCCCCCTGGACCCCGCTGAAAACCTGCGCTTTCTGCACCTGTCCGAGACCCAGTTCCAGGCGCTTCTCGACCAGACCTCTGCCGCCTTCGCCAGCACGGCAAAGCTGGATCACCCCGGCTTTACCGGCACCGACGCCTTTTTCCCCGCCCATGGCCGCTTCAGCGCGTTGCGGACCTGCAACGTCTGGCTGGGCGAAACCTTCCGCGCGGCGGGGATCGCGTTCGGCCTCTGGACCCCGGCCAACTGGTCCGTCACCTTGTCACTTGACTGGCACCTGACCGGCCAAACCGGGTAGCCCTTCGCGCCGCCTTCTGCCAATACTGCGGCCTGACGCGACGGAGGAAGACCATGACGTTCGGCAAAGGCCACCACCTGCACCTGATCGACGGCTCGGCCTACATCTTCCGCGCCTACCACGCCCTGCCGCCCCTGACGCGCAAGTCCGACGGCCTGCCCGTGGGCGCCGTCGCGGGCTTTTGCAACATCCTGTGGAACGAGCTGTCCCGCGCCACCTCGAACGGCAAGGCCGCGACGCATCTGGCCGTGGTCTTCGACCACTCTGCCACCACCTTCCGCAACGCGATCTACGACCAGTACAAGGCCAACCGCCCGGAACTCCCCGAAGACCTGCGCCCGCAGTTCCCCCTCACGCGTGAGGCGACGCGCGCCTTCAACGTCGCCTGCCTGGAAACCGAAGGGTATGAGGCTGACGACATCATCGCCGCCCTCTCCTGCCGCGCGGTGGACGCCGGGGGAAGCTGCACCATCATCTCCTCGGACAAGGACCTGATGCAGCTGATCCGCCCCGGGGTCGACATGTTCGACCCGATGAAATCGCGCCAGATCGGCCCGGACGAAGTGATGGAGAAATTCGGCGTCGGCCCCGACCGGGTGATCGACGTGCAGTCGCTGGCCGGGGACAGCGTCGACAACGTTCCCGGCGCGCCCGGCATCGGCCTGAAGACCGCGGCCCTTCTGATCAACGAATACGGCGACCTCGACACGCTTCTTGCCCGCGCCGCCGAGATCAAGCAGCCGAAACGGCGCGAGGCGCTGATCGACAACGCCGACCAGATCAGGATTTCCCGCCAGCTGGTGACGCTTGACTGCGACACGCCGCTGGACGTGACGCTGGACGACCTGGAAATCCGCCTGCCCGAAGCCGACAAGGTGATGGATTTCCTCACCCGGATGGAGTTCCGCACACTGACCAAGCGCGTCGCCGACAAGCTGGGCATCGCGCCGCCCAGCCTGCCGGAGGTCAGCCAGTTGCAGGTCGCCCCCGCGCAATCCGACGCGCAGGCAACGACCGAAAGCCTGCCCTTCGACCTTTCCGCCTACGAATGCGTCCGCGACATGGCCGCACTGAACCGCTGGATCGCCCGCATCCAAGAGATCGGCCATGTCGCCGTCGATACCGAAACGACCAGCCTGGACGAAATGCAGGCCGAGCTTGTCGGCATCTCGCTATCCGTGGACGCCGGGAAGGCCTGCTACATCCCGGTCGGCCACACCACCGGCGGCGGCGACCTTTTCGGCGCGACGGCCCTGGCCCCCGACCAGTTGCCGATGGACAAGGTTCTGGCCGCGCTGAAACCGATCCTGCAGGACCCCGCGATCCTGAAGATCGGCCAGAACATGAAATACGACTGGAAGATCTTCGCCCGGCTCGGGATCCGCATCACGCCCTTCGATGACACGCTTCTGATGTCCTACGCGATGAACGCGGGGCTGCACAATCACGGCATGGACGAACTGTCCGACCGCTACCTTGGCTATCAGCCGGTGTCGATCAAGACCCTGCTCGGCTCGGGCAAAAGCCAGATCACCTTTGACAGGGTCGCCATCGACGACGCGGTGAAATACGCCGCCGAGGATGCCGATGTCACGCTTCGCCTCTGGCAGACCTTCAAGCCGCAACTGCACCGCGCCCGGGTGACCACCGTCTACGAAACCCTGGAGCGCCCGCTGGTCCCGGTGCTGGCCGACATGGAGATGGCGGGCATCCAGGTCGACCGCGACACCCTGCGCGGCATGTCCAACGTCTTTGCGCAAAAGCTGGTCCAGCTGGAGGAGGAGATTCACGGCATCGCGGGCGAAAAGTTCAACGTCGGCTCGCCAAAGCAGCTGGGCGAGATCCTCTTTGACCGGCTGCAGATCCCCGGCGGGGAAAAGGGCAAGACCGGGGCCTATGGCACCGGCGCGGATATCCTGGAAGACATCACCACGCTGGACGACCACCCCACCGGCGCGCAACTTGCCGCCCGCATCCTGGACTGGCGGCAGATCGCCAAGCTGAAATCCACCTACACCGACGCCCTGCAGACGGCGATCAACCCCGATACGGGGCGCGTCCACACCAGTTACTCCATCGCGGGGGCGAACACCGGGCGCCTCGCCTCCACCGACCCGAACCTGCAGAACATCCCCGTCCGCACCGAAGAAGGCCGCCGGATACGTGAGGCCTTCGTCGCCCCGAAAGGCCGCGTCCTCGTCAGCCTCGACTACTCCCAGATCGAGCTGCGCATCCTCGCCCACATCGCCGACATCCCCGAGCTTCGCAAAGCTTTCGAGGACGGCATCGACATCCACGCCCTGACCGCGTCCGAGATGTTCAGCGTCCCCCTCGATCAGATGACCAGCGACATCCGCCGCAAGGCCAAGGCGATCAACTTCGGCGTCATCTACGGCATTTCCGGCTTTGGCCTCGCCCGCAACCTGCGCATCCCAAGGGCCGAGGCGCAGGGCTTCATCGACCGCTACTTCGAGCGTTTCCCCGGCATCAAGGGTTACATGTCCGATACTGTAAAGTTTGCCCAGGCAAACGGCTTTGTTCAGACCCTGTTTGGTCGGAAAATCAACACTCCGGAAATCAATGCCAAAGGCCCCGGCGCAGGCTTCGCCAAACGCGCCGCGATCAACGCGCCCATTCAGGGCACCGCCGCCGACGTCATCCGCCGCGCGATGATCCGAATGCCCGCCGCGATCAAGGACCTCGACGCCAAGATGCTGCTTCAGGTCCACGACGAACTCCTGTTCGAAGTGTCCGAGTCCGACGCCGACCGCCTGATCCCCATCGCCAAAGAGATCATGGAACAAGCCTCCCACCCCGCTGTCAGCCTGAAAGTCCACCTCGCGGTCGAGGCCGGAAAAGGCAAGAACTGGGCCGAAGCGCATTGATCGATCATCCTTCAATCAGCGAGAGTTGAAACATGATCAAACTTCTGAATTGGCTGATCAAACAGAACCGCACGACGATCAAGACTAAGTCGCCCACTCCTGAAACCAGTGAATGGTTGAGCTGGAAGCCCAGCATCTACCCGCCGAATGCCCCAGAGGGCTTTATACGATTGAACGGCGCCTCGGACATTTCTGTCGCAGGAACCAGCTTTCGCTTACAGGATTGTCGAGTCGCCCTGAGCGCCTTGAAAGATTACCGCGTAACCGGGTCAGCGATCGACCTCGTTCGTGACGCCAGTGACCCAACCCATCCCAATGCAATTCGTGTGGTTTTCAAACTCAAACATCGAGATGTCGATATCGGCTACCTTCCCGCCGACATCAGCGACATGATCGCGCACAGCTTTTCTGAAGTGATGCCATTGAAAGCTGGCTTGCGGGAGTGGGGGCAGAAGAAGACAGGCGACG
>JAKQLM010000639.1 GCA_029567145.1 Pseudomonadota bacterium | reverse complement strand
CTGGAACTGCGCGGCCTCAAGCCCGTTTTCCTTGATCGCGACCGAAATGACGCCCGTGGCATAGGCTTCGGCATCCGCGGTCACCCGGCGGGCCTTGGCCTGCTGTTCGGCAGCGTAAAGATCGGCGTCGGCAGCAAGTTCTACTGACCGCTTCTTGCCTTCGGCCTCCATCACCTGGGCGCGGCGGGCGCGTTCGGCGTTCAGCTGTTGCATCATCGCGGCGCGGGTCGCCTCATCCAGGTTCACGTCCAGGATTTCGGCGCGGGTCACCTCGACCCCCCAGTCGTCGACCATGGCCGAGACCTGCTCACGCACCCGTTCAATCAACTGGGCGCGGTTGGACTGCACTTGGTCAAGTTCAAGCTTGCCGATTTCCGACCGGACGATACCGGCGACGGTGGTGGCAATGGCGCCGTCAACGTCACGGATGCGGTAGACGGTCTTTTCCGGTTCGGTGACGCGGTAGAACACGCTGGTTTCCACCTTGACCAGCGCGTTGTCGGCGGTGATGGCGTCCTGGCTGGCATTGGGAAGCTGGCGTTCCAGCACGGAAACCTTGTGCGCAATGCGGTCAAGGAAGGGCACTACGAAGTTCAGGCCCGGCCCAAGCACCGAACGAAGCTGGCCAAAGCGTTCGACCACATGCTTTTCCGACTGCGGCACGACGCGCACCCCAAGGTAGAGGCTGATGAGGATAAAGAGTGCAATTGCAAGATAGACGCCCGATGCGCCCAAAAGACCGTCAAGTCCCATGACAAACCCCCTGTTTGAAACCCGCGCATGAAGGCGCCGGGTCTATGTTGCCTCTCTGGCCCCATTTCGCAAGTGGCGGATAACCCGACCCTGGGGATTTGCGGCCATCTTCCGTAAGCGGGCCGAAGCAGATAGGGTCGCGCCGTTCAGTTCGAAGGGGGCCGCGATGGCACAGCGTCTGCATCTTGTTTTCGGGGGAGAGCTTGTCGACCCCCAGTCCAACGTCTTTCGGGACGTGTCGCAGCTTGATGTCGTCGGGATTTTCCCCGACTACGAATCCGCCTTTGCCGCCTGGAAGTCCAGCGCGCAGCGGACGGTGGACAATGCCCATACCCGCTATTTCATTGCCCATCTGTATCGGCTGCGCGACGAGGCGAAGGCCGGCTCCGCGACCGAGGCGTTCAACGGCTGATCCATGGTCGCCTCGATTGGTCTGAAGCTTTACAATCTTGGACAGCGCCGCGAGGCGGGAATCGATGCCGAACGTCCGCCGCGTCCGGCTGGGCCGCTGGCCTGGTTGCATGTTCCCAGCGAAGCGCAGTCGGGCCAGATGTTCGCGCTTGCCCGGCGGTTGATCGAGGATGACGGCGTGGCGGTCATGATGACCTGTCCGCAACCGCTGATCGGACGGGCTGGCGTGATCCTGCAGCCACCTCCGGGCGAGACGCCTGCCGATGCCAAGGGGTTTCTGGATTATTGGCGGCCCGAGATCGGCGTGTTTTCGGATGGCGAGTTGCGCCCGGCGCTGCTGCATCAGGTGGCCGAGCGGAAGATTCCGCTGCTGATGGTCAATGCGCGCGGTCCGCGGTTTCTGCGGGAACGGGATGGCTGGTATCCGGGGCTGATGCGGTCGGCGCTTTCGGCGTTCACGCAGATTCTGGCGGTTGACGAAGCGGGGGCGAAGCTGTTCCGCAAGGCTGGCGCTTTGTTGTCGGCGGTGGCGGTAACGGGTCGGACCGAAGAGGAAAGCGCGGTCCTGCCCTGTCTGGAACCCGAGCGCGCGACGCTGGCCGATCTGCTGGCGGCGCGTCCGGTCTGGTTTGCGGCGGGTCTGCCTGCGGCCGAGGAAGCCGTGGTCCTGCGGGCGCATCGGGTGGCGTTGCAGCATTCGCACCGGTTGCTGTTGATCCTTGCACCGGATGATCCGGCCCAGGCCGCCGACCGCGCCCGGCGGCTGGAGGAAACCGACGGCTGGGCCGTGGCCCAACGCGCGCGCGAAGAAGAGCCTGATCCGGCGGTCGAGATTTTCGTGGTCGACAACCCGGCCGAATACGGGCTGTGGTACCGGCTGGCTCCGGTCACGTTCCTTGGCGGCAGTCTGAGTGGGTCGGGGCCAACGCGCGACCCGATGGAGGCGGCGGCGCTGGGGTCGGCGATCATCCATGGCCCGAAGACCGGGCGCTTTGGTCCGGTTTTTGGCCGGTTGGGCGCGGCGCGGGCGACGCGGGCGGTGGCATCGGCGACAGACCTTTCGGATGCGCTGGGCGAACTTTTGGCCCCCGACCGGG
>JAKQLM010000628.1 GCA_029567145.1 Pseudomonadota bacterium | reverse complement strand
GGTTTAGGTCCAAGAGGAAGTTCTGCCCCAGTTGCTTCTTCGCCACCAGATCATGCGCCCGGATCACCTCACGCAGGGGCGGCAGGCCGTCAATCGTTCCCAATTCTTCCCAAGCCCCTTCCTCTTGGCGAAAATACTCCGGGGGTGCGGGGGCTGGCCCCCGCTCCGCCTCCTAGATCCCGCGCGCCGCTGCCATGTCGCGCGCCATCCGCAGGGCGGCGATCAGGCTGGACGGGTCCGCCACGCCTTGCCCCGCAATGTCATAGGCTGTGCCATGGTCGGGCGAGGTGCGCACGAAGGGCAAACCCAGCGTCACGTTCACGCCCCCGGCAAAGTCGATGGTCTTGATCGGGATCAGCGCCTGATCGTGATAAGCGCAGATTGCTGCGTCATAGGTCTTGCGCGCCCCCGCGTGGAACATCGTATCCGCTGACATCGGGCCGCGGATTGCCATCCCCGCAGCCGTCAGACGTTGGACCAGGGGGCGGATCATCCGCTCCTCCTCCCAGCCCATAGCACCGCCTTCGCCCGCATGGGGGTTCAGGCCGGCGACAGCTAGACGCGGCACGGGAATTCCGAAATCGCGCATCAGGCTGGCATGTGTGATGCGGATCGTGTCTTCAAGCAGCTCCTCGGTCAGGGCCGCGGGAACTTCGGACAATGCGATATGGATCGTTGCGGGCACCACACGTAATTCACGGCAGGCCAGCATCATGACAACGCGGTCGACCCCGGCCAGATGCGCCAGAAACTCGGTATGGCCGGGAAAGGCAAAAGCTGCACCGTCCTTCAAAGCCTTCTTGTGGATCGGGGCGGTGCAGATTGCTCCGGCCATTCCCGACTGCACCAAAGCAACTGCGCGTTCGATGACCTCGATCACGCCCCGAGCGTTGGCGGGATCTGGCTGGCCCGGCTTTGCGGGAGCGGCGAAATCATGTCGCAGGATCGGCATCGCGCCCGATTGCCGAACCTCGGCCAGATCGGCAAGCTCCCGCCATTTGCAGCCGTCAGGCAGATGTCGGGGATCACCGACCCAGACGAACCTCTCGCCCGCTTCCCAGGCTTTGAGGGCGATCTCGGGGCCGACGCCCGAGGGGTCGCCAGAGGTCAGCAGGACCGGTGTCGCACTCACGGTTCGCGAATGACGGCCGCCGAGCGCAGCTCTTCCAGATAGCCTTCGGCCATTGTCTCGATCTTGCGGTTGATAAGCTGTTCGCGGACCGCTTCCCGACTGATCGGTTCTTCCTGCGTCGGTTCGCGGCTGCACAGCATCAAAAAGCGGCGGAAACCCGACCTAGTCAGCGAGACCGAGCTTTCACCAGGGTCAAGCCGCGCGAGTTCCAGACCGACATCCGCAGGCAGTTC
>JAKQLM010000609.1 GCA_029567145.1 Pseudomonadota bacterium | reverse complement strand
CACCGCGACCGAGATCAGGACCAGCCGCAGCGCCGCACCGTCGCCGCCCGGCACCTGCAGGAAACTGTAGATCGCTGTCGGCAGGGTCTGGGTTTCCCCCGGAATATTAGCGACAAAGGTGATCGTCGCGCCGAACTCGCCCATCGCCTTGGCAAAGGCCAGCACCGCCCCCGCAATCACCCCCGGCAGGATCAAGGGCAGCGTCACCGTCAGGAACACCACGGCGCGCGACGCGCCAAGGGTCGAGGCCGCCTCTTCCAACCGGGGGTCCACCGCGTCGATCGCCAACCGGATCGCCCGGACCATCAGCGGAAAGGCCATCACCGCAGCGGCCAGCGCCGCCCCGGTCCAGCGAAAAGCGAAGGTGAAACCGAACCAGTCCCACAAGGCGGCCCCGATCCAGCCCTGCCGCCCGAAGGTCAGCAACAAGAGATACCCCGTGACCACCGGCGGCAGGATCAGCGGCAGATGCACCAGCCCGTTCAGCAGCCCATGGCCGGGAAAGCGCCAGCGGGCCAGCGCATAGGCGGCCCAAATGCCCACAGGCAGGCTGACCACGGTCGCCCAAAGCGACACTTTCACCGACAGCGCCAGGGCCTGCCATTCCTCGGGCGAAAGGGCGTCAAGCATCGCCAATACCAGTCACTGCGCGGGAAGGAATGGGAGGTCGCACGCGGCGGGGTAATGCGGCAGGAAGCAGTTTTCGCGCTGGATGGGTATGGGATAGAACGCGTACTTCTTGAAAACAGCGACTGCCTCGACCGTGGCAAGGTAGTCGAAAAACGCCGCCGCTTCGGGTTCTGTCCCTTCGCTCGTCAGTGCGACCGGGTAGATGATGCGGCTGTGGCTCTCTTCAGGAAAAAGGCCCACCGGCTGGACGGCGTCATTGCCGTCAGAAATGTCCGACCAGTAGACAATTCCGAACGGCACTTCTCCGATTGCGACAAGCCGCAGGGCCTGGGCCACGTTTTCGGATTGGATGACTTGATCCTTCACCTCGTCCCAGACGCCAAGCGACGTAAGGGCTTCCTTGCCGTACTGGCCAGCGGGTACGGCATCGACCAATGCCATCGAAAGCTTTTGCTCCCCAAGGAGGGCCGTCACTTCTGCGCCTGTTCTGAGCGTGTGGCGAAACGGGACCTTCAGGGATGTGACCAGAACCAGCCTGTTCAGAAGCAGGTTGCGACGCGTATCTGGCTGAATCAGGCTCCGTTCTTCCAGGTAATCCATCCAGTCCAGGGACGCCGCGATGAACAGATCCGCCGGGGCCCCGGCCTCGATCTGTCGGGCCAGTGACGGGGTGCCCCCATAGGAAACAACGACCGTTGTCCCCGTCCGGGCCATGTAATCTGCCGCGATCTCGTCCAACGAGGTTTTTAGGCTCGCAGCCGCAAAGACCGTGACATCGGCCAGTGCGGCTGGGGCAGAAAGCAGCAGGGCAAGGACGGGAAGCAGGCGCATGACACCCTTCGATATGTTTCCGCGAACATATTGAATGCGGCTCGGCTGGCAAGCGTTATTTCCCGTCAGACATATCCCTTAGCAGCGCTACAATCCGCGCAACCTCTGGCGCGGCGGCAGCTTCGACGCTGGGCAGGATCGCCTGCCACGCCGCAAGCACCTCGCGCCCGGTGTCGGTCAGACTGGCCCCGCCGCCCCCCGCCCCGCCGCGCGCGCGGGTGACCAGCGGCAGGCGAAAGGCCGCGTTCATCTCCTCGACCAGGGCCCAGGCGCGCTTGTAGCTCATCCCCATCGCCCGGCCTGCGGCGGCAATCGACCCGGTTTCGGCGATCCGGGCCAGAAGCTCGCCCTTGCCGGGGCCGAACACCAGCCGGTCGCCGAACAGAAGCCGCAGGCGCAGGGTGACGTCCATCACCCGATCAGCGCCTTGACGCGCGCGGTAAAATCCTCGCCCCGTTTTTCGAAGTTCGGGTACTGGTCGAAACTGGCCGCCGCCGGGGCCAGCAGAACGACCTCGCCCGCCTCTGCTTCCTCGGCCGCGCGGGCCACCGCACGCTCCATCGTCTCGCAGATCTCATGCGGAGTGTCGCCGATCTGCAGGGCAAAGTCGCGCGCGGAATGGCCGATCAGATAGGCCTTGACCACCGTGCCCAGCACCGGCTTCAACGCGACGATCCCCCCGTCCTTGCCCATCCCGCCCGCAATCCAGCGGATCTTCGGGAACGCCTGCAGCGCCTTGGCCGCTGAATCGACATTCGTCGCCTTGCTGTCATTCACGAACCGTACCCCGGCGCGTTCGCCGACAAGCTGGCTGCGGTGGGGCAAGCCCGCAAAGCTGTGCAGCGCGCCTTCAATCAGCTTGGGTGCCAGGCCCAGAGTGCGGCAGGCCGCATAGGCCGCGCAGGCGTTCTGGTGGTTGTGCGCGCCGGGCAGCCCCTTGACCTCGCGCAGGTCGATGCTGGCCACTTGCCGCCCCTTGCGCCATTCGGCCAGAAACCCCTTGCGGGCAAAGACCGACCAGCCGAACCCCTCCAGCTTCTGCCCCGAGGAGACGCGGATCACCCGGTCATCGCCGCCGCCCTGCGCCAGCTGACCCGCCAGAAACCGCCCCTCGACCTCGTCCACCCCGATCACCGCCCGGTCCGGCCCGCCCAAGGCGAACAGCCGGGCCTTGGCGGCGAAATACCCGCCCATCCCGCCGTGCCGGTCCAGATGGTCCGGCGACAGGTTGGTAAAGACCGCCACATCCGGCGTCAGCGCCCGGGCCAGTTCGGTCTGATAGCTGGACAGTTCCAGCACGATCACCTCGCCGTCCTGGGCCGGGTCGATCGACAGCACCCCCTTGCCGATATTGCCCGCCATCTGCGTCGGGCGCTCGACCACCTCCAGGATGTGATGGATCAGCGCGGTGGTGGTGGACTTGCCGTTCGATCCGGTGACCGCGATCACCTTGGGCGAAGTCTCCATCTCGGCCCAGGTGTCGTCCGCCGCGCTTTGGAAGAACAGGCCGATGTCGTTGTCGACCGGAATGCCAAGCTCCAGCGCGCGACCGATGATCGGGTGCGGGACGGGGAACAGATGCGGGATGCCGGGGCTGGTCACCAGACAGGCCACGCCCTCCAGCGCCGCATGCCGCGTCAGGTCGGTCAGGGCAAAGCCCTCGGCCTCGGCCTTGGCCCGCGCTTCGGGGCTGTCGTCCCAAAGCAGGGGCTCGGCCCCGCCCGCCAGCAGCGCCGCCGCCGTGGCAAGACCGGACCGCCCCAGGCCGAGGACCGCCACCTTCTGCCCCTTGTAGCCCCTGACCGGGATCATGCGCGCCCCCCTTTGTGATCAGGGTCAGGGATAGGTCAGCCGCGGCGGAATGGAAAGGGACCAGATCGGACCGCCTTTCGCCGGGTAAGGTGGGTGATTCACCCACCCTACTCTTGCGCTTGACAGTCAGAGGGCTTGCCTGTCCCTTGCCGGGATGCGCCCGCATGACAATCGCGCCTGGTTCCTGCTCTTGCCCGCTGTCCTGCTTCTGGGGCTTGTGGGGGCGCTTCCGCTTCTGGCCGTGCTCAACTACGGCTTCCACGACATCTTCACCCTGCAGGACGTGCATTGGGTGGGGGTGGAGTGGTTTGCCGATATCCTGGGGTCGGACCGCTTTCTGGCCTCGCTGGGGCGCAGCCTGCTGTTTTCCACGCTGGCGCTGGCGATTCAGGTGCCGCTTGGAATCGCGGTGGCGCTCCTCCTTCTGTCCATCGGCAAGCGGGCGGTCTGGGGGCTGATGCTGGTGGCGCTGCCGCTGGTGGTGCCGTGGAACATGATCCCGATGCTGTGGCTGGGGCTGATCCAGCCCGACACGGGGCTGCTTGGCCCGGGCCTGGCCGCCCTGGGCTTCGACTGGAAATTCACCGCCTGGCATACCTGGGCGCTGATCCTGGCGGTGGACACCTGGCATTGGCTGGGGCTGGTGGTCGTGCTGGCCTATGCCGGGCTGTCGGCGATCCCTGCGGCCTACCTGCAGGCGGCCGCGATCGACGGGGCGTCACGGCTGGCGATCCTGCGCCACATCCAGCTCCCCAGGATCGCGGGCGCGCTGGCCATTGTCTTCCTTCTGCGCTTTGTCGACAGCTTCATGATCTACACCGAGGCCTTCGCGATCAACGCCGGCGGCCCGAACGACGCCACGCGGTTTCTGACGCTGGAACTGGGCGAAGAGATCAAGGGCTTTTCCTATGGCCAGGCCGCCACCCGGGCGACGCTGTATTTCCTGATCGTGCTGGCCGTGGTCTGGGCCTTTGTCGCCGCCACGCGTGAGCGTGCGGCATGAGGGTGCTGGCCCTTCTCGCCCTGGCCGCCTTCATCCTGCTGCCGCTGGTGCAGGCGGTGATCCTCAGCTTTACCGCGACCCTGCCCACGGACCGGGTGGCCGACGGCACGCTGGGCCTGATGAACTATCACGCCGTCCTGGCCACGCCCGAACTGCGGGCGGCGATGGTCAACTCGCTGATCTATGTCGGGCTGAACGTGGCGCTCTGCGTCGGCATCGGACTTCCGGCGGCCTATGCGCTGGCCCGGGTCCGCTTTACCGGCGACCGGCATTTCCTGCTGGCGATCCTGGTGTTCCGGGTGACGCCCCCGGTCGTGCTGTCCTTGCCGATCTTCATCCTGTTCAGCCAGCTGGGACTGGTGAATTCGCCGGTCGGCATCGCGCTCGTCCATTGCCTGTTCAACCTGCCGGTGGCGATCTGGATCCTGGAAAGCTTCATCCGCGCGGTCCCGCCCGAGTTCGACGAGACGGCGTTTCTGGACGGGCATTCGGGCGCATCGTTCTTCCTGCGCCATCTGATCCCGCAGATTGCGCCGGGGATCGGGGTGGCAGCCTTCTTCTGCTTCATCTTCAGTTGGGTCGAGGTTGTCTTCGCCCGCATCCTGACGGTGACGGGCGGCAAGCCGATCACCATGGCGATCCAGGCGATGTTCAGCTTTCAGACCGATATCGGCCGGGTGATGGCGATGACCTGCCTGTCGCTGGTGCCCGGGGTCGCGATGATCTGGTTCGTCCGGGGTCACCTGGCGAAAGGCTTCACGTTGCGGGCCTGAGTGTAAGGTGGGTGATTCACCCACCCTACGCGGGTGCAGGAACGCCCTCGCCCAAAAGGTCTTCGACGAAAAAGGCGGCGAACTGGGCGCGGCCTGACACCCCGGCCTTGGCATAGATCCGGGTCAGTTGCGCGCGCACCGTGCCCTGCGCCGCGCTGCGCATCTCGGCGATCTCGGCCACATCCAGGCCTTTCAGCGCCAGAAAGGCCACGTCGCGTTCTGCCGGGGTCAGCGCCCAGGCCTGGAACTGCGCGTCGATCACCGCGCCCAGCGCCCCGCGCGCGACATCCAGCGCCTGCTCCTGTGCCCGCAACAGCTCGATCGTGCGGCGCAGCGCAAAGCTGCCGAACAGGATGCCCAGCACAAGCGCCGCCGTCACCATCGCCTCGAAGATGAAATGGACCGAGGTCGGGTCCTCGCGCAGGTCGCCGATCACGTCACCGACGAAGAACACCGTCCCCAGCGTCTGCACCAGAAGAAATACCGACAGGGCGACGGTCTGGCGTCGCCCTGCGGACTGGATGTCGGGACCCGAAATCATTTGCGCCTTTCGCCAAGCAGCATGGGAGCCACCAGATTGCGCCGCATCGCGCGGCTTTCGACGAAGACCCCGGCCACATGCAGGGCCGCGAGCAACAACAGCAAGTTCGCGGCCACTTCATGCACCTCTTCGGCGGCTTCTCCCAGGGGCGACTCGCCAGCGTCGTCCCTGCCTTCGCGGATCAAAGCAGACCAGTCGCCGGATGCAACAGCCGCCTTGTCACTGGCCACCTGCATCGGTGTCGCACCGCCGGTCATCACCAGGCCCGTCAGCGTGACGACGGCCAGCGTCGCCCAGAAGGCATAGGCCATAATCGCGCCTGCCGGATTGTGTGACGGATAGTCGCGCTGAGAGCCGCGCATCATGTCGCGCAGATGGCGCAACGCCGACAGCGGGTTGGGCGGAAAGGCCGAGAAGCGCGCTTCGGACGGGCCAAGCGCGCCCCAGACCAGCCGCATCAGCAAAAGCGCCATCACCAGCCAACCCAGCGAGACATGGATCAGACTGCCGCCACCCGTCACCAGCGCGTTCAGAAGAACCGACGCCGCGATCCCCCAATGCGTCAGGCGGACAACCGGGTCCCAAAGCGTGGGCGGCGCGATGCGCCGCCCAGCCGATTGGGCCCCGGGAAGATCGATCCTGGGCGCGGTCATGTCAGTCCTCGGCCTTGATCTCGACGACTTTGCCCGAGGCCGGATCGATATAGACTTCCATGTCGGCGCCCGTGGCCGCGTCCTTGCACTTGGCTTCGATCTTGCCGTCTTCGGCTTCGAATTCGTCCACCGTGCATCCGGCCTTTTCCAGCGCGGCCTTGGCGGTCTCGGGATCGGTGCCGATCATGTCGCCGACTGCGGGCATCGCCAGCGCAGCCATCGGAGTCATCACGACAAGGGCGAATGCGGGAAGGAGTTTCAACATCTGTCTGCCTTTCGGTTGGCCGGGGCCCTGTGCCTCGGATGACCCTGCCTTGCCCGGTCGGACCCGGGGCGGTCCATCAACCCGGGGCTTAGTGCCCCGCCGTTAAGCGCTTGCTGACAGCGGAAAACTGCCGGGGAACCCGCCCCTTGCGCGGAACCGCGCCAAGGGCGATATGATGGGCGCACCCGAAGGAACCTGCCATGGCCCTGCCGATCAAAGATCAGTTGCGATACTGGGGGATCGCCGCCGTGGTGTTCCTCGTGCTGTTCTGGGCCCTGGGCAACGTCCTCTTGCCGTTTCTGGTCGGCGGGGCCATCGCCTATTTCCTGGACCCCGTCGCCGACCGGCTGGAACGCGCGGGGCTTAGCCGCGTCGCCGCAACCACGCTGATCTCGCTGGTGGCGCTGGTTCTGGTGATCCTCCTGGTGCTGGCGGTGATCCCGACCCTGGTCAACCAGCTGACCGCCCTGATCAACGCCGCCCCCGACATCAGCCGCCGCCTGCAGGGCTTCCTGCTGGAGCGGTTTCCGTCCCTGGCCGATTCCACCTCGACCATCCGACAGACCCTGGCCGAGATCGCCACCGCGATCCAGGCGCGGGGCGGGCAGTTGGCGCAAGGTATCCTGTCCAGCGCGCTGGGGGTGATCTCGGTCGTCGTGTTCATTGTCGTGGTGCCGGTCGTGGCCTTCTACCTGCTCTTGGACTGGGACCGGATGACCCAACGGATCGACAGCATGCTGCCGCGCGACCATGCTCCCACGATCCGCCGCCTTGCGCGCGAGATTGACGCCGTGCTGGCCGGATTCGTGCGCGGCCAGGTGTCGGTCTGCCTGGCGCTGGGGTCGTTCTACGCGGCCGCGCTGATGGCGGCTGGCCTGCAATTCGGGCTGATCGTCGGCGCGATTGCCGGGGCGATCACCTTCATTCCCTATGTCGGCTCGATCATCGGCGGGACGCTGGCCGTCGGGCTGGCGCTGTTCCAGTTCTGGGGCGACTGGGTGTCTATCGGCATCATCGCCGCGATCTTCGCCGCCGGGCAGTTCATCGAAGGCAACGTCCTGACGCCCAAGCTGGTCGGCAAGTCAGTCGGCCTGCACCCGGTCTGGCTTTTGTTCGCCCTGTCGGCCTTCGGGTCGATGTTCGGCTTTGTCGGCATGCTGATCGCCGTGCCGGTCGCGGCGATGCTGGGGGTACTGACCCGCTTTGCCGTCGAGCAGTACCAGGCCAGCCTCTTGTATCGCGGCACCGAAGCCCCGGCTGTCCCCGCACCAGCTTCGACGACCGAGCCCGTGAAACCCCGCCGCAGCCGCAAGCCGCAAGGGACGGCTTCGTGATCCGCCAGCTGGCGTTCGACCTGCCCTCGACGGCGGCGATGACGCGGGCGGATTTCTTCGTCTCGCCGTCCAACGCCGTGGCGCTTCAGGTCGTCGAAGGGTGGCAGTCCTGGCCTGGCCGGAAGCTGCTGCTGATCGGCCCCGAAGGCTCGGGCAAGACGCATCTGGCCCGGGTTTGGGCCGGTCTGGCCGACGCGGTGATCCTGGACGCCCGCACGCTGGCCGACGTCGATCTGGCCCCGCTGGCCGGGACCCCGGTCGCGGTCGAAGACGCCGATCACCTGCCCCCCGCAGCCGAGGCGGCGCTTTTCCATCTGCACAACATCGTCACGCCGGGCGGGGCGCTTCTGTTGACCGCCAAGGCCCCTCCCCGCGACTGGGGCCTGGCCCTGCCCGACCTGATCAGCCGGATGCAAGCCGCCCCTTTGGCCCGGCTGGAGGCCCCGGACGACGCGCTTTTGTCCGCCGTCCTGGTCAAGCTTTTCGCCGACCGGCAGGTTGCGGTGCCGCCGAACCTGATCCCTTACCTGATCAGCCGGATGCCCCGGTCGGTCGGGGCTGCCCGGACCCTGGTCACCGCTCTGGATGCCCGGTCGCTGGCCGGCGCCCGCCCGATCACCCGCGCCTTGGCCGGAGAGGTGCTGGACAGTCATTTCGCCGAGTGAAAGACTGTCACAATCCTTTCATAGTGCGCGCGGCATAACCCCTGCCATGACTCAAGCCGATTTCCTCAAGTCCCCCTTCGCCACGCCTGTCGAACTGCCGTTCGCCGAGACCGCCGGTCCGGGGCGTTTCTTCAACCGCGAGCTTTCGTGGCTGGCCTTCAACTGGCGCGTTCTGGAAGAGGCGGCGAACCCCGCCGTGCCCTTGCTGGAACGCCTGCGCTTCCTGTCGATTTCGGCCACCAACCTGGACGAATTCTACACCGTCCGTGTCGCGGGCCTGCGAGCGCTGGTCCGGACCGGCAATGCCACCCTGTCCGAGGATGGCCGCAGTCCGGCGGAGCAGTTGCAACTGATCAACGCCGATGCGCGGCGGCTGATGCAGACCCAGCAGACCACATTCAACAGGCTGCGCAAGGAGATGGAGGGCGAAGGCATCATCCTGGTGCAACGCTCGCGGCTGACCGCCCGCGACCTGAAACACCTTGAGGCGCATTTCCTGCAGAACGTGTTTCCCGTGCTGTCGCCCTTGGCCATCGACCCGGCGCACCCGTTCCCGTTCATCCCGAACACCGGCTTTTCGCTGGCGCTGGAGCTGGAGCGGGCGACCGACCGCCGCCCGCTGAAGGCCCTGCTGCCGATCCCGCAGCAGATCGCCCGTTTCATCGCCCTGCCCGGCAAAGAGGGCGAGCACCGCTTTCTGCCGCTGGAGGAACTCCTCCTTCTGCACCTGGGAATGCTGTTCCCCGGCTACAGCGACAAGGGCCATTGCACCTTCCGCGTGCTGCGCGACA
>JAKQLM010000599.1 GCA_029567145.1 Pseudomonadota bacterium | reverse complement strand
CTTGGCGCGCAGCTGCACCGGATCGACGCGGGGGTCGTAGATATCCTCGCCCTCCAGCAGGATCTTCCCGGTGACGCGAGCGCTGGCGACGGTGTCGTTCATCCGGTTCAGGCAGCGCAGGAAGGTGGATTTCCCGCAGCCCGACGGCCCGATGAAGGCCGTCACGGCCCGGTCAAGGATATCGACATCGACATCCTTCAGCGCGTGGTTCTGGCCGTAATGCACCTGCACCCCACGCGCGGTGATCTTGGCGGTGGTGGTATCGGTGTGCAGCCCGGTGCGGGTCATGTCGTTCATTGCGTCCATCATCCTTACCAGCGGCGTTCGAATCTGCGGCGCAGCAGGATGGCCGCGACGTTCATCACGACAAGGAACACAAGAAGCACGATGATCGCGCCGTTCGAGCGTTCGATGAATGCCGGATCGGCCCGGCTGGCCCAGCTGTAGACCTGCACCGGCAAAGCGGTCGCGGGGTCAAGAAATCCTTCGGGCGGGGCGGCGGGGTAGTTGTCGACGAAGGCGACCATGCCGATCAGAAGCAGCGGCGCGGTTTCGCCCAAGGCGCTGGCAAGCCCCAGGATCGTGCCGGTCAGGATGCCGGGCATCGCCAAAGGCAGGACATGGTGGACCACGGTCTGCATCTTGGACGCGCCGACCCCGAGGGCAGCGTCTCGGATCGAGGGCGGCACGGCGCGGATCGCGGCGCGGGTGGCGATGATGATCGTCGGCAGCGTCATCAGCGACAGGACCAGCGCGCCCACGATGGAGGAGGACTGCGGCAGCCCGGCAAAGTTGATGAAGATCGCAAGGCCCAGGATCCCGAAGACGATGGAGGGCACGGCGGCGAGGTTGGAGATGTTCACCTCGACCGCGTCGGTCCAGCGGTTCTTCGGGGCGAATTCCTCCAGGTAGATGCTGGCGGCGACGCCCACGGGGACGCAGGTGATCAGGACGATCAGCATCATGTAGGCCGAACCAAGGATGGCCACGCCCAGGCCAGCCGCCTCGGGCCGCTGGTCCGAGGCATCGGGATTGGTCAGGAAGGACCAGTTGAAGGCCGAGGTCAGGATGCCCGCCTGCTGCAGTTTTTCGGCCAATTGCAGTTGTTCCGGCGTGATGTTGCTGTCCAGTTCCGCCGTTTCCAACGTCACGCGGCCCTTGAGGAACCCGTCGATCCGGCCCGAGGCGAAGACGCTGGCGTCAAGCGTGGTGCCGACCATGTCGGGGTTGGCCAGCACCGTGGCCCGCAGCGTTCCGGGCGCGTCCTTGGAGATCAGTTCGGCGATGTCCTTGTCGGTCAGCCCGTCGGTCGGGATGCCCTTGGCGGAAAGTTCGGCCAGGAAGGCGGTCGCCAGCACCTTCTGGTAGCCGATGGTGGTGACCTTGGCCATCTCGTCGCGGTTTCGGTTGCCCTTGGGGTCCAGCACTTCGGCCGAAAGCTCGACCGGGAAGGTCAGGCTGGCCTGCTGAAACGACGACACCCCGTCGCGCAGGATGGTGAAGAGCATGATCGCCAGCGTCGCGAGTGACAGGGCGATGGCGGCCACGCCGTACATCCGGAACCGGCGTTCGGCGGCATTACGGCGGCGCATCTGCGCGCTGGCAGTCAGGATCGACTGCTTGCGGACCGGGAAGGCAGCGGAAATATCGGTCATTCGTATTGCTCGCGGTATTTGCGCACGATGTAGAGCGCGAAGATGTTCAGCCCGAGGGTGATGATGAACAGCGTCATGCCCAGGGCAAAGGCCACAAGCGTTTCGGGGGCGGCAAAGTCGGTGTCGCCGGTCAACTGGCCGACGATCTTGACGGTCATCGTGGTCATCGCCTCGAATGGGTTCAGCGACAGTTTCGCGGCCGCCCCGGCGCCCATCACCACGATCATCGTCTCGCCGATGGCGCGGGAGGCGGCCATCAGGATCGCGCCGACAATGCCGGGAAGCGCGGCGGGGAGGATGACCTGCTTGACCGTCTCGGACTTGGTGGCCCCAAGGCCCAGGCTGCCGTCGCGCAAGCTTTGCGGCACGGCGTTGATGATGTCGTCCGACAGGGACGAGATGAAGGGGATGTTCAGGATGCCGATGACGATCCCGGCGGTCATCACGGACGAGCCAGAGTTGCCAAGGCCCAAGGGCTCGGCAAACCAGTCGCGCAGGAAGGGGCCGACGGTGATCAGGGCAAAGATGCCGAAGACCACGGTCGGGATGCCCGCGATGACCTCGATCAGCGGCTTGACCCAGTTGCGGGTCCGGCGGCTGGCGTATTCCGCCATGTAGATCGCGGCAAACAGCCCGATCGGGACCGAGACCAGCATCGAGATGACGGTGATGTAAAGCGTGCCCCAGATCAGCGGCAGGATGCCAAGATCGGACCCGCCGCGAAAGTTCGGCGACCAGGTCAGACTGAAGAAGAAGTCCTGGATCGGGTATTTGCTGAAGAAATCAGAGGTTTCGCTGACCATCGACCAGACGATGCCAACCGTGGTCAGGATCGCGATGGACGAGGCGGCGATGAGAAGGCCCAGCACCACCCGTTCCACCGTGTTGCGGGCGCGAAAGTCCTTGTGGCTTTGGCGGACGGCCCAGGCCAGGCCCGCGACCGAGACGATCAGGATCAGGGCGGTGCGCAAGGCGGCCCCCCAGGCGGTCAGCTCGCGATAGTCCTGTGCGGCGGTCAGGACGGTCGGGCTGACCTCGGCCCCAA
>JAKQLM010000530.1 GCA_029567145.1 Pseudomonadota bacterium | reverse complement strand
GAACTGGTCGACATTGGCCTGCGAGAACGGCAGCGGCGGGCGGATCTTCAGGATATGGCCTTGGGTTCCGGTGGCGCTGATCAGGATGCCCTCGCGCCGGAGGTTGTTGACCAGACGACCCGCTTTCGCGCCATCCGGCTGGCCATCGGTCAGGATGTCGGTGCCAAGGAACAGACCGGCCGCTCTTGTTTCGCCGATGCTGTCATGGGTCTTGGCAAGGTCGCGCAGACCCTGGGCGAAGGCCGCACCGACCGTGGCTGCGTTCTGCATGAGGCCTTCGTCACGGATCACGTTCAGGACGGCAAGGCCCACCGCAGCGGCCACCGCATTGCCGCCGAACGTGTTGAAATAGCGCGACTTCGCGCCGAAATCGGCCAGAATTTCAGGTTGCAGGACCAGACCCGCCATCGGGTAGCCATTGCCCATCGGCTTGCCCAGGCTGACCATGTCGGGGAGAAGGCCGTGGCGCTGAAAACCCCACATCTGGCCGCCAGTCCGGCCAAAGCCCGGCTGCACCTCATCGGCGATGAAAAGGCCGCCCTTGGCGCGGATCGCCGCCGCTGCCGGGGCAAGGAAGCCTGCCGGATCAGGGCGGACCCCATCCGAGGAGAAGATCGTGTCGACGATCAACGCGCAGGGTTTGATGCCTTGGGAGAGCATCCTGTCGCAGGCAGCGGTGACAGCGGCGGCAAAGCCTGCGGCGATGCCTTCGGGGTAATTCTCGATCGACGGGGCGGGGATGGGGAATACCGTCGGCCCCGGCGCGACGGCGGGGCCCATCGACATCGACATCTCGGCAGTGGCAAGGGTCACGCCATGATAGGCGTTGTCGGTAACGATCACCCCGCTGCCCCCAGTTGCCGCGCGTGCGATCCGCAGGGCCAGGTCATTCGCCTCGCTTCCGGTGCAGGTGAACATCACATGGCCAAGCTGCGCCGGGAACAGGGCCAGCAGGCGTTCGGCATAGTCAAGGATGCCGTCATGCAGATAGCGGGTATGCGTGGCCAGCACCCCCGCCTGTGCGGCCATGGCGGCGACCACGCGGG
>JAKQLM010000523.1 GCA_029567145.1 Pseudomonadota bacterium | reverse complement strand
CCTGTCACAAAGTCTGGCAAACGACGCGGCGTTGCTTGCAGCCCGCGGTGTCCGGACCCCGGCACTGAAGGTCACGCCCGCCGACCTGGTGACGCTACTGGCGCAAAACTTCGCCCTGACGCCGCAGCGTGAAATCCTGCTGATCTACAGCCAGACCGACGCGGGTCTTTGCGCGCTGGTGTTCGACGGCCAGACCGTCACCGCGCAGGCCCAACGCCCCGGCCAGACCGTCGCCGACCTGACCGCAGCGCGGCTGGACCTCTCGGCCGCGCTGCAGGTCGAGGCGCGGCAACTGGAACGGGCCGGAACCTTGCGCGGGGCGGCGGCGCTGGACGACGCGCCCCCTGCCCCCGATCCCCTGACAGCGGCGGCAAGTTTGGCTGACCGGCTGATGCTGCCTGACCTTGCCCCCGCCCTGCGCGGGGCGGACGAAATCCTGATCCTGCCGACCAACGACATCGGCACCGTGCCCTTTGCGCTGCTGCCCCTGGACGGGGCTCAGGTGATCGACGCGGCCCCCGTCACCATTGCCCCCTCGCCCGCCGCGCTGGTCCGGTCGCCCGACCTCTTGCTTCCCGGCCTGGCCAGCCTGCCGACCACCGGCCCCGTCGGGTTCACCCCGGTCTGGACCGGGGCCATCGTGATCGGCGACCCCCAGGCGACCGACGACCCGGAGTGGAATTTTCCGCCCCTGCCCGGCGCGCGGGCCGAGGTGCTGACGATTGCCGCCCGCTTTTCCGCAACGCCACTGATCGGCGATCAGGCGACCCCGGATGCCGTTCTGGCAGCGCTGAACCAGCCGGTCGAACTGGTCTACTTCGCCGCGCATGGCGTCAGCTCCGGCGACGCACCCCTGACGCACAGCTTTCTGGCGCTGGCCGGGGGCCGCCTGACCGCCGCCGAAGTGCAGGCCCTGCGCCTGCCGAACCGCCCGCTGGTCGTCCTGTCGGCCTGCCAGACCGGCCTTGGCCGCAGCCATGCGGGCGGGACCATCGGCCTGTCGCGCGCCTTTGTGCTGGCCGGAGCCTCTGCCGTGGTCAGCACGCTGTGGAACGTGAACGACGCCGCGACCGAAGACCTGATGCGCGACTTTGCCGCCAACCTGTCAACCCTGCGCCCCGCCGATGCCCTGCGCGCCGCGATGCTGGCCGCCCGCGACCGCCACCCCGACGATCCCGCGCTTTGGGCCGGGGTGATGCTTCTGGGTGGGCCGAGTGTGCTGGTCCCATGACGGATGCGCTTGCAATTTGATCAAATCCTGCGCAATAGTCCCGCCCGTCCGGAAGGGAGAAACCGATGCCAGCCGACACCATCGCCGGGGTCCGGACGGACCGACTGACCGCCTTTGCCGCGCAAGAGGCCGCGACCTATGCCAAGGCCCGGCCCAAGTCGGCCAAGGCGCTGGCCAAAGGCGCGGGCACCTTCCTTGGCGGCGTGCCGATGCACTGGATGGCCGACTGGCCGATGCCGCATCTGCCGCTGGTCGCCACCGCAACAGGCGCACGGATCACCGACATCGACGGCCACGGCCTTGATGACTTCTGCCTTGGCGATACCGGGTCGATGTTCGGCCATTCGCCGCCGCCCGTCGCCAAGGCGATCCGCGCGCAGGCCCGCCACGGGCTGACCTACATGCTGCCAACCGAAGCCGCGTTGCAGGCCGGTCGCCTGCTGACCGACCGGTTCGGCGACTTTCGCTGGCAGATCGCCACCACCGCGACCGATGCCAACCGCTTTGCCCTGCGCGTCGCCCGCGCGATCACCGGCAAGCCCAAGGTGCTGGTGTTCAACGGCTGCTACCACGGCACGGTGGACGACACGTTCGTCACGCTGGAAAACGGTGCGACCGTGAACGCCCCCGGCCTTCTTGGCCAGGTTTCCGACCTGACCCAAACCGCCGTCGCTTGCGAATTCAACGACCTGGCAGGGGTCGAGGCCGCGCTGGCCAAGGGCGACGTCGCCGCGATCCTGACCGAGCCGGTGATGACCAACTCGTGCATGGTGCTGCCGGACGCGGGCTTCCATGACGGGCTGCGGCAGCTTTGCCTGAAACATGGCGCGCTGCTGATCATCGACGAGACGCACACGATTTCCTCTGGCCTTGGCGGCTATACCCGCGTGCATTCGCTGCGGCCCGACATCTTTGTCGTCGGCAAATGCGTGGCGGGCGGGATGCCCACCGCCGTCTGGGGCCTGTCGCCCACGACGGCCGAGCGCTACATCCAGGTGAACGCCGACCGCCCCTCGGGCCGGTCGGGGATGGGAACGACGCTTAGCGCCAACCCGATGCAGTTCGCCTGCCTGGTGGCGACGCTGGACAAGGTGATGACCCCGGCGAATTACGCCCATATGGAAAAACTGGCCGAGCGTCTGGCGCACGGCCTTGCCCGCGTCATCGACCGGCACGCCGCCCCCTGGCATGTCGTCCGTGTAGGCGCACGGGTGGAATTCATCTGCGCCCCCGGCCCCTTGAAGAACGGTGCCGAGGCCGCCTTTGCCCACCAGCCGCAGATCGAGGCCGCGGTCCACACCGCCCTGATCAACCGCGGCACGCTGATCGCGCCGTTCCACAACATGATGCTTATCAGCCCCGCCACCCGCAAAGCCCAGGTCGACCGGCTGATCGCCAGCTTCGACTCTCTCCTGACCCACCTTTTCCAGGCAGCCTGACCATGACGCACAGCCCCTCCGGTTCCACCCCAGCCGAGGCCGAAGCCTTCCTCTCCGCCCATCCGGACATCGAGGCATTTGACATTATCCTGCATGACGCCAACGGGATTGGCCGGGGAAAGATCATCCGCCGGCATGAGCTTTTGTCCTTTTTCAACAATGGCCGCCATCTGCCGATCTCGATCCTTGGCCTGGATATCTGTGGCGAGGATGTGCATGAAACCGGCCTGATCTGGGATCAGGGCGACGGCGACCTGCGCGCCTGGCCCATTCCCGGCACGCTGAAGCCCCTGCACAACACACAGCCGCCGCGCGGCGAGGTGTTCATGTCGATGTACACGCTGGACGGCGCGCGCATGTCCAGCGACCCGCGCCACGCGCTGCAGGCGCAGGTCGATGCGCTGGCCGCCCAAGGCCTGCATCCCGCAGGCGCGTTCGAGCTGGAGTTCTTCCTGCTGGACCCCGAACGCGACCAGTTCGGCAAGATGCAACCCGCCCGCGACGTGCTGGACGGCCGCTCCAGCCGCAAGACCGAGGTCTATTCGGTCGATCACCTGCACGGAATGCTGCCTCTGTTCTCCGACATCTACGCGGGTGCCGCAAAGGCCGGGATCAAGGCCGAGACCCTGATCAGTGAATACGCTCCCGGCCAGTACGAACTGACCCTGCACTACCGCGAAGACGTGATGCAGGCCGCGGATGACCTGATGCGGCTCAAGCGGATCGTGCGGGCACAGGCCCGGGCGCATGGCGTTGTCGCCTGCTTCATGGCCAAACCGAACGAGAACTACGCTGGGTCGGGGATGCATTTCCACGTCTCGATGCTGGACGATGCGGGCCGCAACATCTTTGTCGAGGACCGCGAAGGCCAGTGGAACACGGCGATCCTGCACGCGCTGGGCGGGCTCAAGACCACGATGGCGGAATCGATGCTGGTCTTCGCGCCCCAT
>JAKQLM010000818.1 GCA_029567145.1 Pseudomonadota bacterium | reverse complement strand
GACCCCGATCAACGCCGAGGCAAGGCCGCTCATCGACCCGACCGACAGGTCGATCTCGCCCAGCATGAGCACGCAGACGATGCCCAGCGAGATGACGCCCACGGTGGCGCAGTCGAACAGCAGGTTCACCAGGTTGTTCGGGGCCAGGAACACCGGGTTCAGCGCGGAAAAGACGGTCGAGATCAGGATCAGCCCGACGATCACCGGCAGCATCCCCAGATCGCCCGACCGCAGCCGGTCGGTGAAATCCTTCAACGCGCCCTTCAGGCTGTCGTCATGGCGCACGCGGGCATCGGCCCGGTCAAGTGTCGGTTTGTTGGTCATGCCGGGGTCCCTCCTGCTTCGGCGGCAAGCCGGTCGTGACGGCGCGAGACGGAATTTTCCGCCGCGCCAGTGATCGCCGCGACAAGGTCCTGATGCGAGGTGTCTGCGGTGAAGACGCCGTTGTTCCTGCCCAGCCGCAGGACCACGATCCTGTCGGCCACGGCGCGGACGTCTTCCATGTTGTGACTGATGATGATGACGCCCAGCCCCCGGTCGCGCACGCGCTCGATCAGGTTCAGCACCTCGGCGGTCTGCGCGACACCCAGCGCGGCGGTGGGTTCGTCCAGCATGATGATACGGGGGTCCAGAAGCAGTGACCGCGCGATGGCGACGGTCTGGCGCTGGCCACCGGAGAGGGACGCGACCGGTTCACGAACCGACGGGATGCGGGCGGCAAGCTCTTTCAGCAGGGTCCAGGCGCGGACCTCCATCTGCACTTCGTCCAGCCGCCAGGGGTTCAGCTCATGCCCCAGGAACAGGTTCGCAACGACATCCAGATTTTCGCACAAGGCCAGGTCCTGAAAGACCGTCGCGATTCCCATCTCCAGCGCGGTTGCCGGGGTGTCCAGCGTCACCGGGCGGCCCATGTATTCGATGCTGCCCTCGGACGGCTGATGCACGCCCGCCAGCACCTTGACCAGCGTGGATTTGCCCGCACCGTTGTCGCCGACCAGCGCCACGACTTCGCCTGCATGGACATCCAGGTCGATGTCGGTCAGCGCCGACACCGCGCCGAACCGCTTTGACACGCCGCGCAGCGACAGGATGCGTTCACCCTTCGC
>JAKQLM010000463.1 GCA_029567145.1 Pseudomonadota bacterium | reverse complement strand
CACGAGGAAGAATATCAGAAGCTGGGCACCACGTCGGATGCCTATGACGACTGGCACGAAGGCCGCGACCCGGCGGGCATCACCACGCAGGACCCGGAGCTGTTCAAGCGGTTCGATCCGGTGCTGGGCGGGCGGCGGCTGAAGAACTATCTCAAGGTGATGACGCTGGAGGCGCAGACCATCGCGCGGGCCTGCGGCAAGAACCACCTGCACAACCTGGAGCCCGAAGATCTGGTGTCGCTGACCATCGAGGCGGCGGCGATGGCAGGGGTTCCCCTGGCGGGCACCAACTGGATACCGGGGCGGAACGGCGGCTTTTAAGCCGCCGCTTCCTTTTCAGACAACATAAAAAGACGACAGGGAGTCGATCATGGCGAAGGACCTTGCCAAATGGGCCAAGGAAAAGGGCGTCAAGTATTTCATGGTGTCCTACACCGATCTGTTCGGTGGGCAGCGCGCCAAGCTGGTGCCGACGCAGGCGATCAATGACATGGCGGTGGACGGGGCCGGCTTCGCGGGGTTCGCGACCTGGCTGGACCTGACGCCCGCGCATCCGGACATGATGGCGGTCCCGGACCCGGACTCGGTGATCCAGCTGCCGTGGAAGAAAGAGGTGGCCTGGGTCGCCTCGAACTGCGTGATGGAGGGCCAGCCGGTCCGCCAAGCCCCGCGCAACGTGCTGCGGGCGCTGATCGCCGAGGCCGCGAAGGAAGGCCTGCGGGTCAAGACCGGGGTCGAGCCGGAGTTCTTTCTGCTGACCCCCGAGGGCGACCGCATCGCCGATCCCTACGACAACGCCGAAAAGCCCTGCTATGACCAGCAGGCGATGATGCGCCAGTATGACTGCATCTCGGAAGTCTGCGACTACATGCTGGACCTGGGCTGGGAGGCCTACCAGAACGACCACGAGGACGCGACCGGCCAGTACGAAATGAACTGGAAGTACGACGACGTGCTGCAGACGGCCGACAAGCACAGCTTCTTCAAGTTCATGATGAAGTCGGTGGCCGAAAAGCATGGGCTGCGCTGCACCTTCATGCCGAAGCCCTTCAAGGGGCTGACCGGGTCGGGCTGCCATGCCCATATCTCGGTCTGGTCGCTGGACGGCAAGACCAATGCGTTCGCCGATCCGTCAAAAGAGCTGGGCCTGTCGGACCAGGGCCGGACTTTCCTGGGCGGGATCATGAAGCATGCCAGCGCCCTGGCGGCGATCTGCAATCCGACGGTCAACAGCTACAAGCGGATCAACGCGCCGCGCACGTCGTCGGGGGCGACCTGGGCGCCGAACACGGTGACCTGGACCGGCAACAACCGGACCCACATGGTTCGCGTTCCGGGGCCGGGGCGGTTCGAGTTGCGCCTGCCCGATGGTGCGGCGAACCCCTACCTGATGCAGGCGGTGATCCTTGCGGCGGGCATCGACGGGGTGCGGACGAAGGCGGACCCGGGCAAGCGGCACGACATCGACATGTACCAGATGGGCCATACGGTGAAGAATGCGCCGAAGCTGCCGCTGAACCTGCTGGACGCCTTGCGCGAGTATGACAAGGACAAGACCCTGAAGGCGATGATGGGGGACGAGTTTTCGTCGGCCTATCTGAAGCTGAAGGAGAAGGAGTGGAACTCCTACTGCTCGCACTTCTCGAAGTGGGAGACGGAGAACACGCTGGACATCTGACCCCTGTCCAGGCCGGATCGAGGTTCGAAGCCTTGAGAAATCAAGGCGTTGCCGCCTGGGTTCGTGAACTTCTACACAAGCGCGGCCGTCCTTCCGGGCGGCCGTTGCCTTTGCAGAGGGGCGATTCCGGGCCGTTGGCATGTTGGCGACTGTCAAAGCCTCTGGCGGGAGTATTTTGGAAAGAGCAAATGCGGGACAGGGGAGATCAGTGACCTGTGCCGCGCCTGACCCTACTCCACCGCGATCTCCGGCCCGGCGATGTGGACGGCAAGAAGGCAGCCGTTCGGGGTGAAGCTGTTGTGTTCCGTCCCGTCGCGGTAGAACACAAGGTCCCCGGCGCGGAAGATGGTGCCATCGCTTTCGTGAAGCTCGCCGTCCAGGATCAGGAACTGTTCGTGGCCGTTGTGGCGGTGGCCGCGCGTCGTCATGCCGGGGGGCATCCGGTAGACGTGAAAGCCGGTGCCAAGCGCGACCGTGTCGTCCAGTTGCAGGATCGAGTCACCCAGGGCCACGCCGTCCGGATAGACGAAACGGGTGAATGCAGCGTCGTAGATGTTTGCCACGCGGCGGTCTTGCGGGTCGATCGGTTTCATGGTGGCGCCTTTCTTGCCTGCGGGTGAACGATTTTTGATGCAAGTCAAGGCATCGGGGCAAGTTTCGTGTCACTCTGACTGCAAAGTCAATGGATCAACAAGGAGCGTTGCGATGACCAAGAAAATTCTTTGCCCGGTCGACGGCACAGATCATGCCGAGGTCGGGTTGCGCCACGCGGTCGAGCTTGCCAAGCTGACCGGCGCGCATCTGACGATCTGCGCGGTCAACCTGGCCCTGGGCGGCGCGCGCGGCCCGACGATCAACCAGTGGCCGGACGAGGAAGCCGAAGCGCTGGTCGCCAAGGCCGAGGCCAGCGCCAAGGCCGCCGGGGCGACCGATATCGGGACGGCGGTCGTGATCTCGCGCACGGCGGCGACGGCGATCATCGCCTATGCCGAAGAATTGGGCGCCGATCACATCGTGATGGGCACCGGCGACAAGCGCGGCGTCAAGCGGCTGGTGCTGGGGTCGGTCGCGGCGGAAGTGGCGGGTCAGGCAGGCTGTTCGGTCACCGTTGCCCGCTGACGCGTGTTCTGCCAGTTTTTCGTGCA
This sequence comes from Pseudomonadota bacterium, assembly GCA_029567145.1. Taxonomy (GTDB): domain Bacteria; phylum Pseudomonadota; class Alphaproteobacteria; order Rhodobacterales; family Rhodobacteraceae; genus Tabrizicola. Next base: position 13,565 of record JAKQLM010000463.1, on the reverse strand, counting down.
AGGGTTGTGAGTCGGCCCCGGAGGTTCAGGCGTCCGGGGCTGTCTTTTGTTTACCGGCAGGAAGAAGATTTGACACAGGCGCAACTAAGCTTTTACGGTAACGCCCAAATGCTGCGCCCGATGCAGCGGAAAAAAGCAGACAACATTCGGAGGTTGAAATGAAGAAGAAAGTAGCCGTGATCGGTGCGGGTCCGTCGGGTCTGGCGCAGCTGCGCGCGTTCCAGTCGGCCAAAGCCAAGGGCGAGGATATCCCCGAGGTGGTGTGCTTTGAAAAGCAGTCCGACTGGGGCGGCCTTTGGAACTATACTTGGCGGACCGGCCTGGATGAACACGGCGAGCCGGTGCATTGCAGCATGTACCGCTACCTGTGGACCAACGGCCCGAAGGAAGGGCTGGAATTCGCAGACTATTCGTTCGAGGAACATTTCGGCAAGCAGATCGCCAGCTATCCGCCGCGCGCCGTCATGGTGGACTACATCGAAGGCCGGGTGAAGAAGGCCGGGGTGCGCGACTGGATCCGGTTCTGCACGACGATCCGGATGGTCAAGTACAACGAGGCCAAGGGGAATTTCACCATCACCGCGCACGACCTGAAGGCCGACCGGATGTATGACGAGGAGTTTGACAACGTCATCGTCGCCAGTGGCCACTTCAGCGTGCCGAACGTGCCCGAGTATCCGGGGTTCGACAAGTTCAACGGGCGGGTGCTGCACGCCCACGACTTCCGCGACGCGCGGGAGTTTTCGGGCAAGGACCTCTTGATCCTGGGGTCAAGCTATTCGGCCGAGGACATCGGCAGCCAGTGCTGGAAATACGGGGCGAAGTCGATCACCGTCGCCTATCGCAACGCGCCGATGGGGTTCAACTGGCCGGACAACTGGAAGGAAGTCCCGAAACTGGAGCGGGTGGATGAGGACACGGCCTATTTCTCGGACGGGACGTCGAAGAAGGTGCACGCGATCATCCTGTGCACCGGCTACAAGCACCATTTCCCGTTCCTGCCCGACGATCTGCGGCTGAAGACGGCGAACCGGCTGGCGACCAACGACCTGTACAAGGGCGTGGTCTACGTCCACAACCCCAAGCTGTTCTATCTGGGGATGCAGGACCAGTGGTTCACCTTCAACATGTTCGACGCGCAGGCCTGGTGGGTGCGCGACGCGATCATGGGCAAGATCAAGATCCCGACCGACAAGGCCGTGCTGCTGAAGGACGTTGCCGACCGGGTGCACCATGAGGACGAGGGCAAGGACGCCCACGACGCGATCCACTATCAGGGCGATTACGTGAAAGAGCTGATCGCCGAGACGGATTACCCGAGCTTTGACGTCGACGGGGCCTGCGAGGCGTTCTTTGCCTGGAAGGACCACAAGAAAGACGACATCATGGCCTTCCGCAACAACGCCTACAAATCGGTGATCACCGGCACGATGGCCCCTGTCCACCACACGCCGTGGAAGGATGCGCTGGAAGATTCGATGGAAAGCTATCTGAAAAACTAGGCCGGTCACCGGTCGGGCAGGGCGCGGCGCAGGGGGACCTTGCGCCGCGCCTTTGCCTTTTCTGCGGGCATCTGGCCAAAGCTCTGGAATCCCAAGGAAACAAACTTTCGCGAAAATGAAATTTTACTCGCGTTGGGCGAGATACCATGCTTTCCTTTGCGACATCGGGACGCAGGGTCATGGACTGACGCCCGAAACGAAACAAGCCGGACGAAGGAGAAGATTGCGAGTTGGGACAAACGACATCGCAGCACGTCCGAACGACAAAGCCAATCGGAAGCGGAGTGCCAAGGGGTCATGCTGTGGGGGCATGTGCCGGTAAAACTCTGATCCGTCCAACAGGAGTGAGGGAATGACGACTGAAACTGGTTCGGGCCAGATGGTCCGGGCGCTAAGCTGGAAGGGGGCCTTCTGGGTCGCCGCCGGTGTGCCGCCACTGGTGCTGTTCTCGATCGGCGGGATCGCCGGGACGACGGGAAAACTGGCCTTCGTTGTCTGGATCATCTCGATGATCATGGGCTTTCTGCAAAGCTTTACCTATGCCGAGATGGCGGGGATGTTCGGCAACAAGTCGGGCGGAACCAGCGTCTACGGGGCGACGGCCTGGCTGCGCTATGGCAAGCTGATCGCGCCCCTTTCGGTGTGGTGCAACTGGTTCGCCTGGTCGCCCGTGCTGAGCCTGGGCTGCGCGATTGCGGCGGGGTATATCCTGAACGCCCTGTTCCCGATCCCGCTGGCGGAAAGCCAGATGGTGCTGGACTGGGTGACGGCGAACCTGGCCAGCTATACGGCGGAAACGCAGTCGGTCGTGGACTACATGGCGGCAAACGGCGTGGCTGCGGCGGATGCGATCCAGGCCGTCGCCTCGGCGGATGGCGTGGCGGCCCTGACCCCGGCCTTCCGGGTCTGGGAGGCGTTCGCGATCACCATTCCGGGCCTGGGGACGCTGCACTTCAACTCGACCTTCGTGATCGGCGTGTTTCTGATGCTGGTGATCCTGATGATCCAGGAGCGCGGCATCGCCAACACGGCTGCTGCGCAGAAGTGGCTGGCGATCATCGTGCTGGTTCCGCTGCTGCTGGTGGGTCTGGTTCCGATCCTGACCGGCGACATCAACTGGATGAACGTCACCAACCTTGTGCCTCCGACGGCGGCCTACTCCGGCGTGGACGGGGAATGGAACATCGGCGGCTGGACCCTGTTTCTGGGCGGTCTTTATATCGCGGCCTGGTCGACCTACGGGTTCGAGACGGCGGTCTGCTACACGCGTGAACTGAAGGACCCCAAGACCGACACGTTCCGGGCGATCTTCTATTCCGGCCTTCTGTGCATCGTGTTCTTCTTCCTGATCCCGTTTTCGTTCCAGGGCGTCCTGGGGCAAGAGGGGATGCTGGCCGCGGGCATCGTTGACGGGACCGGCGTGGGTGAAGCGCTGGGCAAGATGATCAGCGACAATCCGTTGGTCACGCATGTCTTCGTCATCCTGATGATCATGGCGCTGTTCCTGGCGATCATGACCGCGATGGCCGGGTCGTCGCGGACGCTGTACCAGGGCAGCCGCGATGGCTGGCTGCCGAAATACCTGGGCGCGGTCAACAGTCACGGCGCGCCGCGCAATGCGATGTGGACCGATTTTGCGTTCAACGTGATCTTGCTGGCGCTGGCCTCGGACATCGCGGGATACTTCTATGTCCTGGCGATTTCCAACGTCGGCTACATCCTGTTCAACTTCCTGAACCTGAACGCAGGCTGGATCCACCGCATCGACAGCGCGCATATGGAGCGCCCGTGGAAGGCTCCGACCTGGCTGATCGGGATCAACACGGTCCTGGCCTTTGTGAACATCCTGTTCCTGGGGGCCGGGGCCAAGGTCTGGGGTTATTCCGGCGCGCTTCTGTCGGGGCTGGTCTTCGCGGCCTTCATCTTTCCGGTGTTCTGGTATCGGCACTATGTGGTCGATGGCGGCAAGTTCCCGAAGGAAGCCTATGAGGACCTGGGCCTGCCCTATGGCGAGCTGGGCGCGCGCAAGGCGGGCATGTTGCCCTACCTGGCCCTGATCCTGGGCGCGGCAGTGGTCTTGTGGTCGAACTGGTTCTTCGTCCTGCCCGGCACCGAGCGGATGGCCTTTGGCGACTACTTGTTGCAGCCGCTGACCTGGTTCAGCAGCACCCCGGCCGAGTAAGCCTGTCACATCTGTCGGAAAGGCCGCCTTCGGGCGGCCTTTTCTTTGCGCATGTGTTTGCTGGCAAGAAAGATTGTTGCACTTGATTATTGCTTTCTGGCGGGAATCGCCCGAGACTGGCGCAAAATGAACTTGCTTCAGGGAGTGAGCGGATGACCAACTCGTGGCGTTTTTCGGCTTTGATGGACCGGCATCGCGCGCTGGGATCGAACCTGGAGGACTGGAGCGGCATGGGCACCGCCTGGTCCTATACCAAGGGTGACCCGGATGCCGAATACATGGCGATCCGCACCAAGGCGGGGCTGATGGACGTGTCGGGCCTGAAGAAGATGCACATCACCGGCCATGCGGCCAGCCATGTCATCGACCGGGCGACGACCCGCGATCCCGAGAAGGTGGCCCCGGGAAAGTCGGTTTACGGCTGCATGCTGAACGATGCGGGCAAATTCATCGACGACTGCATCATCTACCGGATGGGGCCGAATTCCTACACCGTGGTGCATGGCTCGGGCCAGGGGCATGAGCAGTTGACGATGGCCGCGACCGGGCGCGACGTCTCGATCCGGTTTGACGACAACCTGCATGACCTGTCGCTGCAGGGGCCGCTGGCGGTGGAGTATCTGGAAAAGCATATCCCCGGCGTCCGCCAGCTTCCCTACATGGGCCACATGCCCGCGATGCTGTTCGGCAAGCCGATCACCCTGTCGCGGACCGGCTACACCGGCGAGCGCGGCTATGAGATTTTCTGCCGTGGTCAGGACGCGGGCGAGATCTGGGACCGTATCCTGGAGGAGGGCGCCAGCATGGGGATCATCCCCTGCCGCTTTACCACGCTGGATATGCTGCGGGCCGAGTCGTATCTTCTGTTCTTCCCCTTCGACAACTCGGAAATGTATCCGTTCGAGAATGAAGGGCCGGGCGACACCCTGTGGGAACTTGGCCTCGACTGGACCGTGACCAAGGGCAAGACCGGCTTCCGGGGCGCGGAAGAACACTACCGTCTGCAGGGCAAGGAACGCTTCAAGATCTCGGGCCTGAAGTTCGAGGGCAAGAACGTGCCGGGCAACGCGCCGATCTACAAGGACGGCAACAAGGTCGGCGTGGTGACGCAGCCGATGTATTCGCCGCTGAACGACTGGGTGGTGGCGATTGCCCGCCTGTCGGTCGATTGCGCCAACAACGGCACCGAGCTTGAGGTGCGCTGCGGCACGCATGGGCCGCTGAAGGCGGTGTCGGCTCCGCTGCCGTTCTACGACGTGGAGAAGAAGCGCCGGACGGCCAAGGACTGATCTTTGGGGGCCTGCGCTTCGGCGCGGGCCCCGTTTGCTTAGGGAACTGCACCCGTGAAAGTCGACCTGACTCCTATCGACACCCCTTCCATCAAGTCGCGCCCGGTCTATGCACCGCTTGAGGCGCGTCCGGGCAAGCAGCATGTGATCGTCGCTGACGACGCCGGTGCGGATGCCGTGACCGACATGCTGACGAAATCGAACGACCGTTCGGAAATCCTGGCGGCAGCGCATGTGATGTATTGCCCGGGGCCGACCGGGGTTGACCTCTGGGCAAAGCTGCAGGCCCTGGGTGCGGCGCAATGCTTTCGCGCGCCGACGATCCCGGCGCTGCTGCCCCGGCTGGCGCGGGTCCTGTCGGATGCGCGGATGGGTACGCAGTTCTATCTGGCCGGGTCCGAAGGGCTGATCGGCCAGGCGGAACGGGCGATCATGCAGACCGGCTTTCCTTTTGCGGCGATCCAGAAGGAACAGCGCGGATCGACCCTGCGGCGGGTGCAATGCGTGCATTGCAAGGGGATCACCGAAAACGTCTCGACTGATCCCTTCAAGTGCAGCCATTGCGGGCTGAACCTGTTCGTCCGTGACCATTACTCGCGCCGGATTGCCGCCTTTCAGGGCGTGAACATCGACGCAGAAGATCCCGGCCAGGTGCCGGACCCCGTGGTGAGGTTCAAATGAGCGGTGGTGCAAAGCTGCAGGTGCGCGTGGCCGATGTGGTTCAGGTCAACGATCTGATCACGCGGTTCCGGTTCGAACGGCTGGACGGCGCGGCGATGCCGGCGTTTTCCGGCGGGGCGCATACTGTGGTTGAAATGGATGATCACGGGGTGCGGCGGCTGAACCCCTATTCGCTGATGTCCGACCCTGCCGATCGGTCGGGCTACGAGATCAGCGTGCGGCGCGACGATGCGGGGCGGGGCGGGTCCTTGTTCATGCACCGGCATGTCACGCCGGGGATGGAAATGGTGCTGTCCTATCCGGTGAACCTGTTCGCCCTGGACAACCGGGCGAAGAAGCACCTGATGATCGCGGGCGGCATCGGGATCACGCCGTTCCTGGCGCAGATCGCGCAGCTGTCGCAATTCGGCGGCGCGTTCGAGCTGCATTACGCCGCGCGCAACCGGGCGCTGGGGGCCTACATGGATCGGCTGATGGCGGCCTATCCGGGGCGGGTGCATTGCTATTTTGACGAGGAAAAGCAGGCGATCGACCTGGCCCGCGTGCTGTCGATGCAGCCGATCGGGACGCATCTTTACGTCTGCGGGCCGAAGGGGATGATCGGCTGGGTCCTGTCCACCGCCGAGGCGATGGGCTGGCCGAAAGAGGCGCTGCACCACGAGGAATTTCTGGCCCCCGGCACCGGTCTGCCGTTCGAGGTCCAGCTTGCGGCCAGCGGCAAGACGATCACGGTCGGGACGACTCAATCGCTGTTGGAGGCGATGGAGGCTGCGGGGGTGGATGCGCCGTACCTCTGCCGGGGCGGGGCCTGCGGGCAGTGCGAAACCAACGTGGTCAGCTGCGACGGCACCATCCTGCACCGCGACCATTGGCTGTCGCCGGAAGAACACGCCGAGGGCCGCAAGATCATGCCCTGCGTCAGCCGCTTCGAGGGCAAGACCCTTGTCATCGACCGATAGGAGACGACCATGAGCCTTGATTTCAAGCCAAGCGGCCTGGACTTCTTTCGCGACGAGACGTTTCGCGACACGTTCACCTATCGCAACAGCAATCCGCGGCGGTTTCCGTTCCCGTTCGACCGCGACGATTACATGTATTCGGTCAACATGGAGCCGCATGTGCCAGGCCGGAAAGGCACGGCGTTCGAACATCTTCTGGACGTGGACGAACACTATGTCGCCGAGATGATCGACCGGGCCAAGGTGCTGGCCGATGACCCGCTGCGCTGCCAGTCGCTGCCGCACATGACGCTTGCGGGCTGGGACACGCTGGAACTGGTGATGGAGGCCAAGGCGCGGGACTATCCGCAATGGTTCAGCCTGACCAAGGACGGCAACCGCTGGCACTGGATCAACCGGCCTCTGGGGATCGACCATACCTTCACGTTCCTGGACGAGTCGACCCTGCCCTACGGACCGTTCGAATACATCACCCGGCAGACCCAGGGCGACTGGACGCTGCAGGACGAACGCGACGGGACGCTGTGGATGGACGCCGGGATCGCCACCAGCCAGGCGGACTGGTCGGTGGATTTCGACGTCGGGATGAGTTTCATGGAATGGCACGCGCCGGTGCCTCTGGCGCATGAGACGGGCGTCTTTGACCGGGCGCTGAAGTTCCTGATGAAGCTGCAGCACGGCGCTCCGGTGCGGCGGTTCAACTGGACGATGACGGTCAACCCGCTTCTGGACACCGCGCCCGAGACCTATCCGAAATGGGGGCCGATGAAGGCCAGCATCACGCCGGAAAACCTGGGGGCGAAGCAACATCTTCGGGTGGAGCTTCAGACGCTATACCGCCTGCCCCGGTCGAACGCGATCGCCTTTGACATCCGGTGTTATCTGGCCAGCTTTGACGAGATCGCCACGGTGCCGAAATGGGCGCGGCGGCTGCACAGGGTCGTGCGCGACCTGCCCGAGGAACTGGCGACCTACAAGGGGTTCATCCGCAACCGGCCCGCGATGGTGGAGTGGCTGGCAAAGCATGACGACGGGGCCCCGACCTCGCCCGGGTGGTGGCCCGATGACTGACCGCATCGGGGGGCCATCGCGGCTGGGGTTCCTGATGTTCCCGGGCTTTCCGATGGCCTGCCTGACCTCGGCCATCGAACCGCTTCGCGCGGCGAACGAGATCACGGGGCGGCAGGAATTCACCTGGAAGCTGGTGGCCGAAGCGCCAGGGTCGGTGCGGTCCTCGGCCGAGATCGGTTTTGCGCCGGACATGCTGTTGCAGGACCTGGAGGGGGTGGATCAGCTGTATCTCCTGTCGCCGCCCACGGCCGAATTCGCCGACCCGCGCCGCAGCCCGGCCAGGTTGCGCTGGCTGGACCGGACCGGGGTCACCCTGGGCGCGTTTTCGGGTGGGATATTTCCCCTGGCGCGCTCTGGTCTGATGGAGGGGCGGCCCTGTTCGGTCCACTGGTGCTATGAGGCGGCGTTCAAAGCCGACTTTCCGCTGGTCGAGGCGCGCGAAGCGGCGATCCTGCGCGAGGGGCGGCGGATCACGGCGTCAGGGGCGGGCGCGGTCTTTGACCTGATGCTGCGGCTGATCGAGGAACGCCTGGGCCGCGATTGCATGACGGAAGTGGCCTGCTGGTTCCAGCACCCGTTCGTGCGCGATGCCGATGCCAGCCAGAAGGTGCCGGTCGCGCGGTCGGGCGGGACGACGGACACGCTGCCGCCGCCGATCCGAGAGGCGATCCGGCTGTTCGAGACGCATGTCGAGGACCCGTTGCGCATCCCGGATGTCGCGGCGGCTGTGGGGCTTTCGGGCCGGCATTTCGAGCGGCTGTTCAAGCGTGAAACCGGGCAAAGCCCGCTGCGGTACTATCACCAGATGCGGCTGACCAAGGCGCGGCAGCGGGTCCTGTATTCCAATGATCCCCTGCGCGAGATTGCGGCCTCGGTCGGGTACATGACGTCCAGCCCGATGATCCGGCATTATGTAGAGCTGTTCGGGGTCAGTCCGCGCGATGAACGGCGGCTGACGCAACAGGTGCGCCGCGCCGGTCCGCCCCGGGTCGAAGCGGCGGAATAGCTGGCGCACGGGTAAGGTGGGTGAACCACCCACCCTACGCGGCTCAAAGCCCGCCAACGGCAGAGGACAGGCGGAAGCTGATCGCCTCGGCGATGTGGGGTTTGCGCACGTCCGGGCTTTCGTCCAGGTCGGCGATGGTGCGGGCGACGCGCAACACGCGGTGATAGCCGCGCGCGGACAGGCCCATGCGTTCGGCGACCCGGCCGATCAGCTCTTTGCCTTGCGCGTCGGGAGTTGCGAAGTCTTCCAGCGTGCCGCCTTCCAGATCGGCATTCACCCGCAGGAGCGGCTGATCGGCAAAGCGCGCGGTCTGCCGGTCGCGGGCGGCGGCGACGCGGGCGGCGATGGTGGACGACGCCTCGCCGCTGGCGGGCAGGTCGAGGTCGGCGAAGGCGACGGGGGGAACCTCGACCCGCAGATCAAAGCGGTCCATCAACGGGCCCGAGATGCGGCCCAGGTAATCCTCGCCACAGACCGGCGCGCGGCCGCAAGCGCGGTTCGGATCGGACAGGTAGCCACATTTGCAGGGGTTGGCGGCGGCGATCAGCAGGAACCGGCAGGGATAGCGGATGTGGGCGTTGGCGCGGGCGACCATGACGGTTCCGGTCTCGATCGGCTGGCGGAGCGTGTCCAGCACGGTGCGCGGAAACTCGGGGAACTCGTCGAGGAAGAGGACACCGTTGTGGGCGAGGGAGATTTCGCCGGGTTTGGCCCCCCGGCCGCCGCCGACGATGGCAGCCATCGAGGCGGTGTGGTGCGGTTCGCGGAAGGGCCGGTCGCGGGATATGCCGCCTTCGGTCAGAAGGCCCGCAAGCGAGTGGATCATCGAGGTTTCCAACGCTTCCGGCGCGGACAGGGGCGGCAGGATGCCGGGAAGCCGTGCGGCGAGCATCGACTTGCCGCTGCCGGGCGTGCCGACCATGAACAGGTGATGCCGCCCGGCGGCGGCGATTTCCAGCGCGCGTTTGGCGCGTTCCTGGCCTTTCACCTCGCGAAAGTCGCGGGGGTTCGGGGTGCCGGTCACCTCGCCCGCTTCGGCCGGTTGCAGGGGCGCGCGGCCGGTGTAGTGGTGCAGGACATCGTCCAGCGAGGCGGCGGCAAGGACGGTGGTCGCGCCGACCCAGGCGGCCTCGGCCCCGCAGGATTTGGGGCAAAGAAGCGCCCGGTCTTCGACCGCGGCGGCCATGGCAGCGGGCAGCGCCCCGGCGACGGCGATCAGGCGACCGTCGAGCGAGAGTTCGCCCAGCGAGACGACGCCTTCGACATCTTCGCGCGGGATGATGTCGAGCGCCGCGAGGAGCGCGAGGGCAATGGGCAGGTCGAAATGCGAGCCTTCCTTGGGCAGGTCGGCGGGCGACAGGTTGACGGTGATCCGCTTGGACGGCAGCGCGATGGACAGGGCCTGAAGCGCGGCGCGCACCCGTTCGCGGGCTTCGGACACTGCCTTGTCGGGCAGGCCGACCAGGGTGAAGGCGGGCGCCCCGGGCGAGACGGCGCATTGCACTTCGACAAGCCTTGCCTCGACCCCTTCAAAGGCGACGGTATAGGTGCGGGCGGTCATTGTGCGGCGGGTGTCAAAATGAGCGCGTGCCGCGCACGGCTTTTGTCTCGCCGTTTTGCGTGAAGGACGCAAAACGGCTCGGCCGTGCCTCCGGCGGGGATATTTGGGCCAGAGTGAAAGGGCGTTGGGCGCGCATCTTGCCCGATGAGATTTGCCGTCTGCATTCCGCCCCACCCGATTCACCTTGGTTAACGGGTAGGGCGGAAAGGTTTACGAGTGGTAAAGCGCCATGAACTTCGGCCAGGCTTCCGGGTCGGCCACGGTCTTGTCGCGGCAGAAGGCGTTGCAGAAGCCGAAGCGGCGGCCGTAAAGCTCTAGCGCGTGGGTGACGGGCTTGCCGGAGTAGGGGCAGGTCTGGTTTTCGGTGTCGGTTCCCGGAATGGCGCGGGCGGGCAGGCGGACCGGGCCGGGCCAGTCGCGGCGCGGGTAGTCGCGGCGGTAGAAGTCCTGATCCGCGCCGTCGACAAGGCCCATCGCGCGCCAGCGGCGGAAGCTGGGATGCGAAAGGTGGGCGTTGACATAGACCATCGCGGCGGCGCTGACGGCCAGGTTGTAGGTGGCGATCCGGCTGGCGACCGGGGCGAAGAAGGCGTCGGCGGCGGAATAGGCGCCGCAGAGCCAGGGGGTGGTGGATTTCGTCGTGTCGCGCGCCCAGGTCCACAGGGTTTCAAGGCGCCTGAGGTCGGTCAGCACCTCGGCAGGCGGCTGGCAGTCGGTGTAGCTGACGCGCAGGTTCATCGGGCAATGGCCGCGCAGCGCGGTGAAGCCCGCGTGCATTTCGGCGGCCAGCACCCGGGCGGTGGCGCGGGCGTGGGGATCGGCGGGCCAGATCCCGGCGTCGGGGTGGCGGGTAGCCAGTTCCTCGGCAATCGCGATGGTTTCGGGGACAACCGATCCTTCGGGCGTGCGCATGGTGGGGGCGGTCCGGGCGGGAAAGAAGTCGCGCAGGACGGTGGCCAGCTCGTCGGTATAAAGCCGCGCGCTGTGCAGTTTCACGGGGATGCCGAAGGCGTCGAAGAGAAGCCAGCCGCGCAGGCTCCAGCTGGAATAGCCGCGGTCGCCGATCACCAGGTCATAGGTCATGGTTTGTGTCCTTTTTTCCCATTGAAGCCGGGGCGGGCCGGGAAGGGAAACGTTGATTTGTGGCGGCGCTGATCACGGACGGTGATTGATCGCGTGCACCTTTGGCGGGGTCAGGGTCAGGCAGGTGACTGACAGGTTGTCGATCTTGTGGGCGAAGACCTGGCTTGCGGTCAGGCCTGCGGCGCGTTGCAGCGTGGCAAGAATCGGGCCGAAATGCGCGACGACGATCACGTCGGGCGCGGCGCCGTGCAGGCGGTCGAGCGCGGCATGAGTGCGGGCGGCAAGGTCGTTCCAGCTTTCGCCGCCGGGGGGGCGGGTGTCGCCGGGCTGGTCCCAGAAGGCGCGGATCTCGGCGGGGGATTCGGCCTCGATCTGGGCGAAGGTGCGGGTTTCCCAGTGGCCGAAGTGGATTTCGCGCAGGGCCGGGTCGTGGGGCAGGCGCAGGCGGGGGCCAAGCGCATCGGCCGTCGCCACGGCGCGGGCAAGGTCGGAGGAGATCACCGGGGCAACCGGCGGCAGATGAACGGTCAGCCGGGCAAGGGCGGCGGTGTCGGACAGATCGGCGGGCAGGTCGGTCCAGCCGATCATGGCCTTGGCATGGGTGGGTCCGTGGCGGACAAGCCAGAAGCGGGTCATTGGGGGCTCGGGTTTGGGGGGCTCGGGTTTGCAAGTGGGGCGCAGGAGTAGGGTGGGCAATCTGCCCACCTTTGGCGAGGTCAGGGCAGCGCCCCCTTCAGCACCAGGGGCAGGCCCGCGATCACGGTGACCACCAGCCCGGCGACATGGGCGAGACGCTGGTTCAGCCGGCCCTGTTCGTCGCGAAAGCGCCGGGCGAGGGCGTTGTCGGGAACAATTCCCCAGCCGACCTCGTTGGAGACGATGACGACCGGGGCCGGGCAGGTCGCAAGCGCCGCGACCAGGGCTTCGGTCCGGGCGGGCAGGTCATGGTCGGCAAGCAAGTGGTTGGTCAGCCAGAGCGTCGCGCAGTCGATCAGTACGACCTCGCCCGGTCGGGTGGCGGCAAGGGCGGTGGGAAGGTCCAGCGGGGCCTCGACCGTCAGCCAGTCGCCGCCCCGGTCGCGCTGGTGCTGGGCGATGCGGGTGCGCATCTCGTCGTCCCAGGCTTGCGCCGTGGCGATGTAGCGGCGCGGGCGGGTGGTGGCGGTGATCAGGCCTTCGGCAAAGGTGGATTTTCCGGACCGCGCCCCGCCGACGACAAGAGTAAGGGGCGGGAGTGATCCAATCATGAGCGTGCCCCGTATCAGTAGCAAATAACGCGGAAGCACCGCAGTCAGCCGTTCCGGAGGTCATCATGGCACTAGATGGATACTCTGACCAGACCATGTCGCGTCAGGCGATGCGGGCCGAGTTGCTGGACGCCGAGACCGAGTTGCGGCTGGCCTATGCCTGGCGCGACCGGCGCGACGAGGCGGCGCTGCACCGGCTGATCACGGCCTACATGCGTCTGGCGATCAGCATGGCGTCGAAGTTCCGCCGCTATGGCGCGCCGATGAACGATCTGATCCAGGAGGCGTCGCTGGGCCTGATGAAGGCTGCCGACAAGTTCGACCCGGATCGGGGCGTGCGGTTTTCAACCTACGCCGTCTGGTGGATCAAGGCGTCGATCCAGGACTATGTGATGCGCAACTGGTCGATGGTGCGCACGGGGTCCACCTCCAGCCAGAAGGCGCTGTTCTTCAACCTGCGCCGGGTGCAGGCCAAGCTGGAGCGCGAGGCCAGCCAGCGCGGCGAGGTGCTGGACCAGCACCAGTTGCGGCAGATGGTGGCCGCCGAAGTGGGCGTGCCGGTCCATGACGTCGAGATGATGGAAGGCCGGCTGTCGGGGTCGGACTATTCGCTGAACGCCGTGCAGGGCGCGGACGAAGACGGGCGCGAATGGATCGAGGCGCTGGAGGACGAGGGTGTGCAGGCCGCCGATGCGGTGGAGGGCGCGCATGACGGGGCCCGGTTGCGCGACTGGCTGGTCAACGCGCTGCAGGGGCTGAACCCGCGCGAACGCTATATCGTGGCCGAGCGCAAGCTGAAGGACGAAGGCCGGACGCTGGAGTCCTTGGGCGAAGAGCTGGGCCTGTCGAAAGAGCGCGTCCGCCAGCTGGAGGCGGCGGCCTTTGCCAAGATGCGAAAGAGCCTTGACGGCCAGTCCCGCGAGGTCCGCAACTTTCTGTAATCGGAGGCCCGGTCCGAGCCGTGCAGATGCCTTGCGGGAACTG
>JAKQLM010000462.1 GCA_029567145.1 Pseudomonadota bacterium | reverse complement strand
CCTGTCCGACCGGGTTAGGCAGCGGACGGGGGCGGTTAGCTCAGTTGGTAGAGCGTCTCGTTTACACCGAGAATGTCGGGGGTTCGAGTCCCTCACCGCCCACCAGTCCCCCAGCAGTCCTTCCGGCAGCGCCCGCTGACTGTGCGCCCGCCGACCGTGCGCCCACCACCAGCGCGCCGACCAGCGCCGCCACTTCCTGCCGCAACAGCGCCTCGGGCACCCCGACCAGCCGCCCCTGCAGCGCCAGATGCACCACGCCATGCACCGCGCCGAACAGGGTGCGGACCCGCAGGCGCACGGCCTCGGCCGGCAGGTCGGGGCGCAGCCGGGACAGCGGCGCGCCGATCCGGGCGATCAGCACCTCATGTTCGGCCCGGTGCCAGTCCGGCATCTCGACCCCCTCGGGCAGGCGATGTTCAAACAAGGCCGACCACAGTCGCCGGTTCTGCAGCGCAAAGACGGCGTAGGCATCGGCCAGCGCCAGCGTCACCGCCTCGGGCCCGCCCGCGCCCGAAGACGGGGCCAGCGCTGCCCCCAGCCGCTCCAGCGTGCGCGAATTCACCCGCATCACCAGTTCGTCCAAGTCGCTGACCGCGTTGTAGATCGCCCCCAGCGCACAGCCCGCCCGTGCGGTCACATCGCGCGCCTTCAGGCCCAGAAGCCCCTTTTCGGCAATCTCAGCCTCGGCGGCGTCGATCAGTCGCGTGCGCAGATCGCTGCGCTTTTCGGTGTCGGCCATGGCTCTCTCCTTTGTGACGTCACGTCATTTGAACGGTGTTCATTTCAGGTATTGAACGGCGTTCAAACTTGCGGCATCTTGTGAACACTGTTCATACAGCGGGAGCCAAAGATGTTCAACACTGTCGTGACCCTGATCCGTGGCCGCAGCCACGATGCGGCCCAGGCGGTCGCCGATGCCAATGCCCTGTCGATCTTGCGCCAGCAGCTGCGCGATGCCGCTTCCGGGGTCGAAGCCGCCCGCCGCGCCGTCGCCGTGGTGATGGCTTACGCCGAACGCGAACGCAAAGCGCTGCCCCGGATCGGCGCGCAACTGGCCGACCTGGAGGCCCGCGCGATTGCGGCGCTGGGGCAGGGGCGCGAGGATCTGGCAGTCGAGGCCGCTGCCGCCATCGCCCAGCTGGAGGCCGAACGCGCGACGACCGAACGCGCGCTTGCCACCTATGAAATCGAGATTGTCCGCCTGCGGGACGAACTTGGCCAGGCCGAAGCCCGCCTGCGCGACCTGCAGCGCGGCTTGCAACTGGCGGATGCGGCCCAGAAATCCCAGACCGTGCGCGGGGTGGTCAGCCGCCCGGTCACCGCCTCCCTGGCCGAGGCCGAGGCCACCCTGACCCGCCTGCAGTCGCGCCAGTTCCACGCCGAAGCGACCGCCGCCGCCGTGGTCGAACTGTCCGCCAACCAGTCGGCCGAGGCGATCTCGGCCCGGCTTGCCGCCGCCGGTTGCGGCCCCGCGCTGAAGCCCGATGCCGCCGCCGTGCTGGCCCGGCTGAAGGCCAAGACCGAGTAACCGAACCCGTCCAACCCCATCTGTCAACGGAGATCCAAGATGAACGACCTCAACACCCCCTCGCTGCGCACCAGCCAGGCCTTCAACACCTTCAGCTACGTCAACTTCGCGGTCGCCGCGGTGATGATGGCAGGCGGCGTCTATTTTCTGGAAGCCAGCTTTGCCGCGAAAGGCTTCTACGCCATGGCCGCCCTGATGTTGGTCTCCTCGACGGTCGGCATCACCAAGGCGCTGCGCGACAAGGAGGAATCCGACCGGCTGCACAACAAGCTGGAAGAGGCGCGGACCGAACGCCTTCTGGCCGAAGTCAGCCAGGCGCGCTGATCCAGGATGATCGCACGCGTAGGGTGGGCGGTTCGCCCACCCTTCTTTCCTGTCGCAAGGCGGGCGTGGTCGCGGATGAAGAATTCGTTAACGTCCACGGCCAACTTGTTGATATTGCTAGGGTGGGATCACTTGTCCAGCGTGGACACCCCGACCTCTCGCCCCGCCTGTTCACCCCCGCACAGCCCCCGCGCGCGCCGAAAGAGGTGCATTTCAACCCCCCATGGCCTACCTTTCCGTCAAAGGAGACCGCCCATGTGGAACCCGCTGCTCGACCCCTCCATCCCGATCGGTGACGCCGTCGACGCGATCGAGACCGTCATCGTCCCCCGCGCCCGCGACCTTGGCGGGTTCGAGGTCCGCCGCGCGCTGCCCTCGGCCCAGCGGCAGATGGTGGGCCCCTTCATCTTCTTCGATCAGATGGGTCCGGCCGAATTCCTGACCGGCACCGGCATCGACGTCCGGCCGCACCCCCACATCGGTCTCGGGACGGTGACCTACCTGATGCGGGGTCGCCTGCATCACCGCGACTCGCTGGGCACCGACGCCTGGATCGAACCCGGCGCGGTGAACTGGATGCTTGCCGGGCAGGGGATCACCCACTCGGAGCGCACCGATGGCGCGGCGCGGAAGGCTCCGCTGTCGATGTTCGGCCTGCAGACCTGGCTTGCCCTGCCCAAGGACCGCGAGGAGGATGCCGCCGGCTTTGTCCACCTCGGCCGCGACCGGCTGCCGGAACTGGAGGGCGAGGGCAAGGAGGTCCGCCTGATCCTCGGCAGCGCCTGGGGCGAAACCGTGCCGCTCAAGATGCCGTCCGAGGTGTTCTACGCCGACGCCCGCCTTGCGCCCGGCGCCGCGATTCCGCTGCCGGACGATCACGAGGACCGGGGCGTGTACATCCTGGAAGGCGCGGTCACCTGCGCTGGCCAGACGTTCGAGGCCGGGCGCATGCTGGTCTTCCGCCCCGGCGACCGGGTGTCGGTCCGGGCGACGGACGCGGGTGCGCGGATCATGGTGCTGGGGGGGGCCACGATGGAGGGGCCTCGGTTCATCTGGTGGAATTTCGTCGCCTCATCGCGCGAAAGGATCGATGCCGCGCGCGAGGCCTGGCGGGCGGGGGACTGGATGCACGGACGCTTCTCGCTGCCCCCCGGGGATGACGCCGAATTCATCCCGGCCCCTGATCGATAGTCCTGTCGATAATCCTTGCGAACCCCATTGACGGCCCGCGCCGGACGGTCTATCCCGCCCTCCACGCGCGGTGGTAGCTCAGTTGGTTAGAGTACCGGCCTGTCACGCCGGGGGTCGCGGGTTCGAGCCCCGTCCACCGCGCCAGCTTTCCCTTTCAGTGACTGATCTGCGAAGTGTCCACGGTGGACATTTTCGTATTGCGTAGCGATATCAGCGGCTTGTCCGTGGACGTTCAGCTTGTGTTAAGCGTATTGTCCCCGGCTGCCGACGCCCTGTCCGGCCTGGGCGCAATCGGTTCCGGCACGACAAGGTCGGTCAGAAGACGCGCATGATTGCCAAGGGGTCCGGGGGTGTCCGGACCAGTGCTTTGTCCGGGGTGATGGCAAACTTGGCCTCGGGTTTTCGCCGACTGGCCAGTGCGTTCCGGTTCCAGCGGTCCGGCGTCAGCCGGGCCAGAGGGCGCGGTTGACGGGGGGGGCAGGCAACGGCAGGCGGGGCTTTGCCGGAGGCGAACCGGCGCTTAACCTTTGGGACCTGGCGGCGGGTCGTCGCCCTTTAGTCCGGCTTCCTTGCGTCTTTCTTCCGTCTCTACGCGCGGGACGACGACAGGCCGTTAACCATCGGGGTCGAATCGGGGTGAGGTCTGGGGAAACCGATGACCGCCAGAACCGTGACAAGTGAAATCGCGCGCGCTGCCGCCATGCGGTGCCTTGTGCCGGTTTCCTGCTTGACGCCCCCGGGCCGATCCCTTAGTCAGCCCATCACGCGCGGTGGTAGCTCAGTTGGTTAGAGTACCGGCCTGTCACGCCGGGGGTCGCGGGTTCGAGCCCCGTCCACCGCGCCAGCTTTCCCTTTCGATGGTCATGCTTTCCAGCCTTCTGCAGGATGCAGCGGCGGGGTAATCCCTGCGCCAGATCTGCAAGGAGTGTCCCCATGATCCGTCTTCTTCCCTTACTTCTGATATGGGCAGCTTCGGTTGCCGCCGCCGAGGGCATTGCGCTGCCGCAGGGGTTCGATGGCAGCTATGCGGTCGAAGGGGCAGCTTGCGACGGGCCTGGTCGGGTCGAGGTGGCGCAAGGGGTGATGGTCGGTGCTGAATTCGCGATCACGGTCACCGATCTGATCGAGATGGCGGGCAAGGCGAACGTGGTCGAAGCGTCGCTGTTGAACGAGGCCGGTGGTGGCACCTGGCAGGATTCGGCGGTGCTGACGCTGGCGACGGACGGCCAGTCGCTGCGGTTCGACTATGCGGACGGGACCGTGGTCGAATGGACCCGCTGCGCCGGATAGGGCAGGTCAGAGCGTCATCCGATAGCGGATATGGCCGTCATTGTCGCAGAACTGGTCATACAGGTGGCGGGCGGTGGCGTTGGTGATCTCGGTCAGCCAGTACAGGCGTCGCCAGCCGTTCTGGCGACCGATGGCGATCAGATCCTCGATCAGCGCGCGGCCAAGGCCCTGGCCCCGGGCCTTGGGGGCGACGAACAGGTCTTCGAGATAGCCGTCGTCGCCCATGACCCAGGTCGAGGGGTGATGCTGGTGGATGGCGAACCCCTGCGGCGTGCCGTCCAGGCAGGCCAGGCGCAGGGTCATCGGGTTGGCCGGGTCCATCAGGCGGGCCCAGGTGAAGCTGGTCACCTCGGGCGGCAGGGTCATGTCGTAGACATCGCAGAACCCCTGCCAGAGCCTGCGAAAATCGCTTTCGTCCAACGGTGTCGCGGCGCGGATCATGCGAGCCCCTTACGCCAGTCTGGCCAGGATGCGCGCCCAGGAGCGGATGCCCTTGTGGAAGCTTTCCAGGTCGTATTTTTCGTTCGGCGAGTGGATCTGGTCGTCGTCCTTGCCAAAGCCGATCAGCATGGCGTCCATCCCCAGGATCGACTTGAAGTAGCCTGCGACCGGGATTGATCCGCCTGCGCCGACAAAGGCGGCGGGGCGGCCCCATTCGTCGGTCAGCGCCTGGCGCGCGGATTCGAAAGCGGGGTCCGAGATTTCCATCACGCTGGCGGGCGAGCCGTCGATGCCGTCGTGCCAGAGGATGTCGCAGTCGGGGGGCATCTGCGCCTGTGCCCAGCTGCGGAAGGCGGTGAGAATCTTGGCGGGGTCCTGGTTCGAGACCAGCCGGAACGAGACCTTGGCATGGGCGTCCCCCGGCAGCACGGTCTTGAACCCGGCACCCGTGTAGCCGCCCCACAGGCCGTTGACCTCGGCGGTGGGGCGGGACCAGATCATCTCTAGCGGTGTGCGGTCCTGTTCGCCGGCAGGATGCGACAGGCCGACGTCGCCAAGGTAGCTGGCGTGGTCGAAGGCCAGGCTTTGCCATTGCTGGCGCAGGGTGTCGGGGAGTTCGGCGACATCGTCGTAAAAGCCCGGAACCTGCACGCGGCCGGTCGAATCGTGCAGCCTGGACAAGAGATCGGCCATGACGTGCAGCGGGTTGCGGGCCAGCCCGCCGTACATGCCCGAGTGCAGGTCGCGTGACGCCGCGCGGATCGTGAATTCCGATTTCGCCAGGCCGCGCAGCATGGTGGTGATCGCGGGGACGGCGCCTTCAAACAGGCCCGTATCGCAGATCAGGGCCAGGTCGCAGGACAGTTCCGCGCGGTTTTCCTGAAGGAACGGGATCAGCGAGGGCGAGCCGGATTCCTCCTCGCCTTCCAGGAAGATCGTAAGCTTGCCGGGCAGGCTGCCGTGGACGGCCTTCCAGGCGCGACACGCCTCGATGAAGGTCATCAGCTGGCCCTTGTCGTCGGACGACCCCCGGGCGCGGATCACGCGGCCCTTGGCGGTGTCCTGGATTTCGGGGTCAAACGGCGGGCGGTCCCACAGGTCAAGCGGATCAACGGGTTGCACGTCGTAGTGACCGTAGAACAGGATGTGCCGGGCGCCGGTGCCGCCGTGACCCACGACCATTGGATGACCGGGCGTGGCGGCGGCGCGGGCGTCAAAGCCCAGGGATTGCAGGTCGGCCACCAGCCAGTCGGCGGCGCGGGCGCAGTCGGGCTTGAACGCCGGGTCGGTCGAAATCGACGGAATGCGCAACAGGTCCATCAGCCGGTCAAGCGCCTGGGGCAGGGTTTCGTCAATACGCGCAAGGACGGCGTCGAGGGTCATGTCTCACTCTCCGGTCTGTGGGTGGGCGAAGCCTAGCAGGCGGCTTGGCACTGTCCAGTGCGGGCGGACGATCGCGCCGTCGGGGGAAAAAGGCCGTGAGCGGTGGCAAAGAGGGGGCGACAATTGGTCTACTGGCGGGTAACACGCGGTTGACAGAAATCAAGGCACCGCTGCGCAAGGCCGGTCAAGGTTGGCGCGACAAGGGACCGAGGACGCCATGGATTACGACGCCGCACTGAGCTCCAGCCTGCAACGCCTGCACGACGAAGGGCGCTACCGGACCTTCATCGACATCGAGCGTCAGCAGGGCCAGTTTCCGCACGCGGTCTGGACCCGGCCCGACGGGTCGGCCAAGGAGATCACCGTCTGGTGCGGCAACGACTATCTGGGCATGGGGCAGCACCCCGAAGTGCTGGCCGCGATGCATCAGGCGCTGGATGCGACCGGGGCGGGCTCGGGCGGCACGCGCAACATCAGCGGGACGACCGTCTGGCACAAGCGGCTGGAGGCCGAGCTGGCCGATCTGCACGGCAAGGAGGCGGCCCTGGTCTTCACCAGCGCCTACATTGCCAATGACGCGACGCTGTCGACGCTGCGGACGATCTTCCCCGGCCTGATCATCTATTCGGACGCGCTGAACCATGCCTCGATGATCGAGGGCGTGCGGCGTGGCGGCGGCGAAAAGCGGATCTTCCGGCACAACGATGTGGCGCATCTGCGCGCGCTGCTGGAGGCGGACGATCCCACGGCGCCAAAGCTGATCGCCTTCGAATCGATCTATTCGATGGACGGCGACTTTGGTCCGATCGCCGCGATCTGCGATCTGGCAGACGAATTCGGCGCGCTGACCTATATCGACGAGGTTCACGCGGTCGGCATGTATGGCCCGCGCGGGGCAGGCGTTGCCGAACGTGACGGGCAGATGGGGCGGATCGACATCATCAACGGCACGCTGGCCAAGGCTTACGGCGTGTTCGGCGGCTATATTGCTGCAAGTGCAAAGATGGTGGACGCTGTGCGGTCCTATGCGCCGGGGTTCATCTTCACCACCAGCCTGCCGCCTGCGGTTGCGGCGGGGGCGGCGGCGTCGGTCCGGTTCCTGAAGGGCGAGGGCGGCGTCGCGCTGCGCCTGCGGCACCAGACCCAGGCGAAAGTCCTGAAAACCCGGCTGAAGGCGATGGGTCTGCCGATCATTGATCATGGCAGCCACATCGTACCAGTACACGTCGGCAACCCGGTGCACTGCAAGATGTTGTCCGACATGCTGCTGGAAGACCACGGCATCTATGTCCAGCCGATCAACTATCCGACCGTGCCGCGCGGGACCGAGCGGTTGCGCTTCACGCCCTCGCCGGTGCATGGGCCGGACCAGATCGACAGGCTGGTCCGGGCGATGGACGGGCTGTGGAGCCACTGTGCGCTGAATCGCGCCGAAGCCGTCGCCTAGGCCATACTGCATGTGCAAAGGGCCTTGCCCTGTGCTACCGTTTGCCCAATACGAAAACGTGAGTGAGTCGCACGGGAAGGCGGCTTCTCGTGGTGACGCACCGAAGGGGACAGGGCGCTGATGATCGGTTGGAGGTCGAAACCTTCGACAACCGAAGAGGACAAGCCCAAAGGGTTTGACGATTTCGAGTTGCGGCTGGGTGATCTCATGCGGGGCGAACGGGCCACGCTTGGGAAATCGCTGTTGGACGTCCAGCGCGAACTGAAGATCAAGGCCACCTACATCGCTGCCATCGAAAACGCCGATCTGTCGGCGTTTGAAACCCCCGGCTTTGTCGCGGGCTATGTGCGGTCCTATGCGCGCTATCTGGGGATGGACCCGGAATGGGCGTTCGAACGGTTCTGCGGCGAGGCGGGCTATGCCGTATCGCACGGGCTGTCGGCCGGGGCGGCTCCGCAGCAGATCGTGAAGGCGCGCGCGCGGTCCGAACACGCCGACCCGCTGGGCAATCCCCACGCCAGTTTCATTCCGCGCGGCGAGGCGGTCTGGTCCAGCATCGAACCCGGTGCCCTGGGATCGGTTGCCGTGCTGGTCGCGCTGATCGGGGCCATCGGCTATGGCGGCTGGTCGGTCCTGCAGGAAGTGCAGCGCGTGCAGCTTGCGCCGGTCGATGACGCGCCGAACGTGGTGGCCGAGATCGACCCGCTGATGAACGCGGGCACGGCGTCGCCGTCCATCGTCGCGACCCGGCCCAGCGAAGATATCGCCAGCGCCGAGGGGTCTGCCGACACCGATGCGATGGACCGCCTGTATCGTCCGCAAGCGCTGGATGTGCCGGTCCTGACCTCTCGTGATGGGCCGATTTCGGCGATCAACCCGCGGGACAGCGGCGTTCTGGCCGGGCTGGAAACCGGGCTGACCGTGGACGACGCCCTGGCCGAGGCTTTGGGCGAAGACGTGCAGGTCGTGGCCGAGGCCCAGCAGGGGATCGAGATCCTGGCCGTGCGTCCGGCCTGGGTCATGGTCAACGCCGAGGATGGCACGGTCCTGTTCGAAAAGATCCTGGACGCGGGCGAACGCTATGTCGTGCCGCCGCTGGAAACCGCTGCGGTGTTCCGGACCGGAAACTCGGGTGCGGTCTATTTCATGGTCAACGGTGCGATGGTCGGCCCGGCGGCGCCCGGTGCCAATGTGGTCAAGAACATCGCCCTGTCGCCCGAGGCGCTGACCGAAACCTTCGCCGCTGCCGACCTGACGCAGGACCCGGACCTGGCGAAGTTCGCGACGGCGGATGCGACGGGCCTGGCCCCGGTCGAGCCTGCGTCGGAATAGCCCGCGCTGTCCGGTTGCCGCTGCGTGCGGTCGGGCCTATCTTGCGGGCAACTCTGCAACGAGGCTTGACCCGATGACTCATAATCCTGTCCGTCCCTGGCGCAACATCGATCGCAGGGTGTCGCGCCAGATCCGGGTGGGCAAGGTGCTGGTCGGGGGCGATGCGCCGATTTCGGTGCAGACGATGACCAACACGCTGACCACGGACGTGGCGGCGACGTTGGACCAGATCCAGCGCTGCGCGGTGGCGGGGGCGGATATCGTGCGGGTGTCGACGCCGGACGCGGAAAGCACGGCGGCGCTGCGCGAGATCGTGGCGGAAAGCCCGGTGCCGATCGTCGCGGACATCCATTTCCACTACAAGCGCGCGATCGAGGCGGCTCAGGCGGGCGCGGCCTGCCTGCGGATCAACCCCGGCAATATCGGCGACGCCCGCCGCGTAGCCGAGGTGGTGAAGGCCGCCAAGGACCACGGCTGCAGCATCCGGATCGGGGTGAACGCGGGGTCGCTGGAAAAGCACCTCTTGGACAAGTACGGCGAGCCGTGCCCGGACGCGATGGTGGAGTCCGGGATGGACCACATCAAGCTGTTGCAGGACAACGACTTTCACGAGTTCAAGATCAGCGTGAAGGCGTCGGATGTATTCATGGCCGCCGCAGCCTATCAGCAATTGGCCACGGTGACCGACGCGCCGATCCATCTGGGGATCACCGAGGCGGGGGGGCTGGTCTCGGGCACGGTGAAGTCGGCGATTGGTCTTGGCAGCCTGTTGTGGTTCGGGATCGGCGACACGATCCGGGTGTCATTGAGCGCGGACCCGGTGGAGGAAGTGAAGGTCGGGTTCGAGATCCTGAAATCGCTGGGTCTGCGGCATCGGGGGGTGACGATCATTTCCTGCCCGTCTTGCGCGCGGCAGGGGTTCGACGTGATCAAGACGGTGTCCGCGCTGGAGAACCGGCTGGCGCATATCACTACCTCGATGAGCCTGTCGATCATCGGCTGCGTGGTGAACGGCCCCGGTGAGGCGCTGATGACCGACATCGGCTTTACCGGCGGCGGGGCGGGCAAGGGGATGGTCTATCTGGCGGGCAAGCAGGATCACACGCTGGCCAATGACCGGATGGTGGATCACATCGTCGAACTGATCGAGGCGAAGGCGGCTGAAATCGACGCGGCGGAAAAGCTGGCGGCGGAATAGTCAGTCGTCGCCCATCGCCCGGGCCAGATGGTCGATGAAGGCGCGCAGGCGGGCCGTGACCGACTGGGCCGAGGGGTAGACGAAGTAGATCGCCTTGCGCGGCGTTGACCAGTCGGGCAGCACGCGCACCAGCCGGCCAGCGGCAATGTCGGGGCGGGCGACGATGCCGGGCAGGGCGGCGATCCCGGCCCCGGCCACCACGGCATCGCGGACCGCCAGATGCGAGCCCAGCCGCAGGGGCGGGTTGTGCGGGACCAGCACGTCCTCGGCCCCGTTCTGCAGCGGCAGGCCTCCGGGCCAGGGCGCGGCAAGGCCGACCAGATCAAAACGCTTGAGGTCTTCGGGGTGCTGCAGGGTCTCGAGGCCCGGCAGGTCCGGGGCTGCGGTCAGCATGGCCTGGCCGTGGGTCAGGCGGCGGGCGACCTGGGTCGAATCCTCCAGCGGGCCAAAGCGGATGCAGCCGTCAAAGCCTTCTTCCAGAAGGTCGGGCGCGCGGTCCAGAAAGTGAATTTCCAGCGTCACGTCCGGGTGCAGGCGGCGAAAGTCAGCCGCGATGCGACCCAGGAGCAGGTTGCCAAAGCTTTGCGGGACCGACAGCCGCAGATGCCCGCGCGGGGTGCCACCGGATTCGCCCAAGGCGCGGCGGATATCCTCGGCCTCGCCCAGAAGCCGGTCGGCGCGGGCGGCCAGAATCTCGCCTTCCTGCGTCGGGCGGAGCGTGCGGGTGGACCGTTCGATCAGCCGGACGCCAAGATGCGCCTCAAGATCGGCGACACGCTTGGACAGGGTGGATTTCGGCACCCGCAACGCCAGGGCGGCGGCCGAAAAGGACCCCTCTTTCAACACCGAGCGAAAGCCGCGCAGGGCGGCAAGGTCAAGATCGTTGTCCATAATTCGGGACGCACCTTGCAAGAATGGCTGACTTGTCCACAATCGTGGATTTTGCGATCTTGCGCAAGACCAGATTGAAGGACGGATCATGGAACGGGTTGCAGACACACCGCCAAGCCGGGCGGTGACTTTGGCCGTGCTGGGGCTGGCGTCGATGACGATCATGGCGAATGCCACGGTCGCCTCGTCCTTGCCGGGCCTGCGGGCGCATTACGCCGACGTGCCGCATATCGACACGCTTGCGGGATTGATCGTGACGCTTCCGTCGCTGGCCATCGTCCTTAGCGCCGGTTTCATGGGCGTGCTGATCGACCGTTGGGACCGGCAGAAACTGCTGCTGATCACCGCGGTCCTGTATTGCATCGGCGGCACCTCGGGGCTGTGGGCGGACAGTCTGACCGGCATCCTGATCGGGCGGCTGGCGCTGGGGCTGGGGGTCGCGGGGACGATGAACCTGGGGATGACCTGGGGGTCGGACCTGTGGCAGGGGGCCGAGCGGGCGCGGTTTCTGGGGATGCAGGGCGCGGCGATTTCGGCGGCGGGCATCGTGTTCATGCTGATGGGCGGGCTGTTTGCCAGCTATCACTGGCGGGGCGCATTCGCGGTCTATGCGATGATCCTGCCGATTGCGGCACTGGCCTGGGTGGTGCTGGCCCCGCATGCCCGGCGGATTGCGGCCGAACGGGACCGGCCCAAGCCCGCGCGGTCCACGGCGGACCAGTTTCCCTGGGCGGCTTATGCCTTCATCGCGCCGCTGGCGTTCCTGTTTCAGGTCGCGTTCTATGTCACGCCGACTCGGCTGCCGTTCCATCTGGAGGCCCTGGGCGTGCAAAGCCCGCTGGTCGTGGGCGCGCTGATGGCGGCGCTGGTCATGGTGTCGGCGCCGGTGTCGCTGATGTATGGCCGCATCCGGGCGCGGGTGTCGGCGATGACGATCTTTGGCCTGTCGTTCGTGCTGATCGGGGCCGGGTTTCTGGCACATGCGATGGCGACGGACTGGCATGGCGTGCTGGTGGGCTCGTTGATCGCGGGGTTGGGGATGGGCATTTCGATGCCGAACTACACGACCTGGTTCATGGAGCGCGTGCCCGCGACGATGCGGGGCCGGGCGTCGGGGTTGCTGACGACGGCGTTCTTTCTGGGGCAGTTCGCGTCGCCCCTGGTGTCGGCGCCTTTGGTGGCGACGTTCGGGCTGGCCGGGACCTTTGCGGCCGTGGGCGCAGGGTTGATCACGCTGGGCGTCGGGCTTTGGGCGCTGCATGCGCTGCGGCCCGATCCGCGCGCGGCAGAGGCGCAATAGGAAAGGGCGGCCCGCTGGGGCCGCCCTTTTCCGATCCGGACCGCGTCAGCCGTCGGCGCGGGTTTCGGCCACGACCTTGCGCATTTCTTCCAGCGGCAGGTAGCCGCGCAGCATCATCGACTTCAGCACGAAGGTCGGAGTGCCCGAAATTTCCATCGTGTCGGCCAGCGCGTGATTTTCCTTGATCACCGCCTGCACTTCGGGGCCGGACATCCGGTCCAGGATCGGTTGCGGGTCAAGCTTCAGATCCGTGGCAAGCCGGGCCAGCGTGTCCGCCGTCGGCTCGCCCCGCAGGTCGATCAGAGCGTCGTGGACAGATTCGTACGCCGCGTCGCCGTGCAGTTGCCGGACCGCGATGGCGAATTGCGAGGACAGCAGCGACGCTTCGCCCAGAATCGGGAATTCCTTGATCACAAGGCGGATGTTGCCGTCGGAATTGACCAGTTCCTCGACCTCGGAATAGGCCTTGCGGCAGTAGCCGCAGCGGTAGTCCATGAATTCGACCAGCACCACGTCGCCGTCGGGATTTCCACCGACCCAGTCGTTCGGGTTCTGGAAGATCACGTCGGCATTGTCGGACAGCATCGCCAGGTCGCGTTGGGCGGCGGCCTGATCTTCGCGCGTTTGCAGGACGTTCATCGCCTCGACCAGGACTTCGGGGTGTTCCAGAAGATAGGCGCGGATTTCGGCGTGCAGCGCCAGCTTGTCCTCGGCCGACATCTCGGCGTCCTGCGCCAGGGCGGGCAGGGTGGCAAGGCCGGCGGCGAACGCCAGAACGGGGGCAAGGCGGCGCATCGGAACTCCTTCACGGTGGCGAAAGCCGGTCGCACCCATGCGGCGGCGCGCAGAGGATAGGGGGCGGGCGGCGGAAAGATCAAGGTGGGGCTGTCCCGGTCGCCGGTTTGTGATGTGGGCGGGGAAAGGCGGGACGGAATTTACATTCCGCCCGCAAGCACGGATAAGTCGCGGCATGTATCGTCTGTTGCGTCGCCTTGCCCTGATCCTGCCCTTTGCGCTTGGCCAGCCCGGCCTGGCGCAGGACCTGTCGGCGCTGGCCCGTCTGGATGCGGGGCGGTCGTCCTTGCGCGCCACATCCCAGGCGGTCGATCTGTCGCTGGCGATCAGCCAGCCGGTTCCGTGGCGGGTGCGGTTCCTGGACAGCCCGCCGCGGCTGGTGCTGGACGCGCGCGAGATCGACTGGACCGGGGTCGCAGCGCTTGGCCCCGATGCGCCGGTGATGGCGGTGCGGGCGGGCACGTTCCGCCCGGGCTGGTCGCGGCTGGTGGTCGAGCTTGACGGCCCCTGGGTGCTGGTCAGCTCCGAGATGGTCACCGCCGACGATGGCGCGATGATCCGCCTGCAGCTTCAGCCCGGTGATGCCGCCGCCTTTGCCGAGTTGGCCGCGCGGCCTGACCTGCCGGGCTGGGAAGCGCCCGATCCGGCCGAGGTGCCGGTCCTGCTGCCGCAGGGGGGCGGCGCGATCCGGGTGGTGCTGGACCCCGGTCACGGCGGCATCGACCCTGGGGCGGAACGCGACGGGCAGACGGAAGCCGCGTTGATGCTGACCTTTGCGCGCGAGTTGAAGGAACTGCTGCTGCGCGATGGCCGGTTCAGCGTGACGATGACGCGCGACGATGATGTGTTCGTGCCGCTGGAAACCCGCACCTCGATCGCCCGCAACGCCGAGGCAGATCTGTTGCTGTCCTTGCACGCCGATGCTCTGGCAGAGGGTGAGGCGCAGGGGGCCACGGTCTATACGCTGGCCGAAGACGCCAGCGATGCGGCAAGCGAGGCCTTGGCCGAACGGCACGACCGCGACGATCTGCTGGCCGGGCTGGACCTGTCGGACCAGGACGATGTGGTGGCCGAAGTCTTGATGGACATGGCCCGAACCGAGACCGCGCCGCGCACCGACCGGCTGGCCAAGGCCATCGTGGGCGCGATCAAGGCGGCGGAAATCCGGATGCACCGCCGCCCGCTGCAATCGGGCGGGTTTTCGGTGCTGAAATCGCCCGATATCCCCTCGGTTCTGCTGGAACTGGGGTTTCTGTCGTCGGACAGGGATTATGCCCGGCTGTCGGACCCGAAGTGGCGCGCGACGATGGCAGAGGCGGTGTTGCAGGCCGTGGTGACCTGGTCCGAAGAAGACGCGGCGCTGCGGGCGGCGGCCGCGCCGTGACCTTGCGAAACATTGCCAGCCCCGAAGATGTGACCGGCCAAGGTTTTGACCCGCGCCTGCGTCTGGTGTAGTGCAGGGCTTCAACAGGCGGGAGTGGCGGGTGCTTCGATTTGTCGGCAATGTTCTGGGCGGGATCTTCTCGTTCGCCACGCTGGGCATGGTGTTTGCCGCGCTGACGGTGGGCGGCATTTTCTACATGTATTCCCGCGATCTGCCGTCGATCGAAAGCCTGTCGCAGTACACGCCCGCCACGATCAGCCGGATCTATTCCGGCGAGGGCGAGATCATCGACGAATTCGCGCAGGAGCGGCGGTTGTTCGTTCCGGCGGAAGACATTCCCGATCTGGTGAAACAGGCCTTCATCAGCGCCGAGGACAAGAATTTCTACACCCACCACGGCTATGACACGCGCGGCATGGTCGCCGCGGTAATCGAGGCGGTGCAGACCCGGGGCGAACGGGTGCGCGGGGCCTCGACCATCACTCAACAGGTGATGAAGAACTTTCTTCTGTCGTCGGACCGGACGGCGGAACGCAAGATCAAGGAAATCATCCTGGCCGCGCGGGTCGAAACCGCGATGTCCAAGGAAAAGATCCTGGAACTGTATCTGAACGAGATCTTTCTGGGGCAGAACTCGTACGGAGTGGCTGCGGCGGCGCAGACCTATTACAACAAGCCCCTGTCGGACCTGACCCCGGCCGAGGTCGCCTATCTGGCGGCGCTGGCGCAGCGGCCCGGCAACCTGCATCCGGTGCGGCAGAAGGACGACGCCATCGCCCGGCGCAACTATGTCCTGGGCGAGATGCGGGACAACGGCTATCTGGACCAGGCCGCGTTCGAGGCGGCGAAGGCGGCGCCTTTGGAAACCGTGCAAGGCGGCGAGTTCGAGGCGTTCCGCGAAAGCCTGCCGCCGCGCGATTATTTCACCGACGAAATCCGGCGGCAGTTGTCGGGGACGTTCGGCGAAGACGAATTCTTTTCCGGTGGCCTGACGATCCGCGCGACCGTGGATCAGGAGTTGCAGGCCGCCGCCGCCGAAGCCTTGCGCAAGGGGCTGGAGCAGTTCGACCGCAATCTTGGCGTCTGGCGCGGCACCGGCAAGACCCTGCCTGCCGAGGCACTGGTGTCCGAGGAAAGCTGGCGCGCGGCGCTGGCGGAACTGGAAATCTCACGCGATGTCCCGGCCTGGTTCCCGGCGGTGGTGCTGGAGGTGGGCGAAAGCGATGCCCGGATCGGCATCGAGGGCGTCCTGGACGACGAGGATGGCCATTTCATCCCGGCCGAGGATGTGACCTGGGCGCGCAAGCGGCTGGCGGACGGAGAGCTTGGCCGCAAGGCGCAGGTCGCGGGCGACCTTCTGGCCGTGGGCGAGGTGGTGCTGGTCCGCGCGGTGACCAACGACGATGGCACCTTCAAGCGCTGGTCCTTGCGGCAGATCCCGGAAGTGCAGGGCGCGTTCATGGCGATGGATGTGAATACCGGGCGCGTTCTGGCGATGCAGGGCGGGTTCAGCTATCAGGATTCCGTCTTCAACCGCACGACGCAGGCGACGCGGCAGCCGGGCTCCAGCTTCAAGCCGTTCGTCTATGCGGCGGCCTTGGACAGCGGGTTCACCCCCGCGACCATCGTGGTCGATGCGCCGATTGAACTCGACACGCCGCAAGGGCTGTGGACGCCGAAGAACGCGTCGAACAAGTTCTATGGCCCGACGCCCTTGCGCACCGGAATCGAACAGTCGCGGAACCTGATGACGGTGCGGATCGCGCAGGAAATCGGGATGCAGACCGTCGCGGGGTATGCCGAACGCTTTGGTGTCTATGACCGGATGGGGCCGTTCCTGGCAAACTCCTTGGGTGCGCAGGAAACGACGCTGTTCAAGATGGTCGCAGCCTATGCGATGTTCGCCAATGGTGGTGAGCGGGTGGAACCGACGCTGGTCGACCGGGTGCAGGACCGCTATGGCCGCACGGTCTATCGCCACGACCAACGCGACTGCAAGGATTGCAGCGCCGCCGATCTGCCTGCCGGTCAGGGGGTCGAGATCGACAGCAACCGCGAGCGGGTGATGAACGCGATCACCGCCTATCAGCTGACCAGCATGATGGAGGGTGTGGTGCAGCGCGGCTCGGCCAGCCGACTGGACCTGCCGGTGCCGATTGCGGGCAAGACCGGCACGACGAACGACGCCAAGGACGTGTGGTTCATCGGCTATTCGTCGAACATCGTGGCGGGCTGCTATATCGGCTATGACCAGCCGAAATCGCTGGGGCCCTCGGCCTTTGGCGGGACGCTGTGCGTGCCGGTGTTCCAGGACTTCATGGAAGATGCGATCAAGAAATACGGCGGCGGCAAGTTTGCCGTGCCGCCGGGTGGCTATTTCATCAAGATCGACCGGTTTTCCGGCATGATGCTGTCGCCTGATGCGACGGGTGACAACGTGGTGGCCGAATACTTCCGCGAAGGCGAAGAGCCGATCTTTGGCCTGGGCGCGATGGTGGACGGTGGCTTTGCCATGGGGTCGAACCTGCCCCTGTTCGCCTATGGCGAGGGCGAGACGGGCGACGACGGCACCACGGTCACCAATTCCGAAGGCGAGACGGTCGTCGTGCCGAAGAAGGCCGATTTCGGCACGGTTTCGTCCGGCGGACTTTACTGACAGCTTTGCCATCCGGGGACCGCGCCCTTGCCGGGGCGCGGCCTTGCCGGTATGACCGCCCCATCTTACAGTCATTGGACCCGACATGCGCGCCGAAACGCAAGGCAACATCGAAACCATCGAAAAGTCGCTGAAGCTTCTGGCGCAGCGCATGGATTGGGAAACCGCGCCGCACCGGCTGGAAGAATTCGATGCGATGATCGAATCCCCCGACCTGTGGAACGACCCGGCCCGCGCGCAAAAACTGATGCGCGACCGGCAGGCGCTTCTGGATGCGGTGACCGCTTACAAGCAGATCTCAAGCGGGTTGAAGGACAATGTCGAGCTGATCGAACTGGGCGAGATGGAAGGGGACGCCGAAATCGTCACCGAGGCCGAGGCGTCGTTGACCGACCTGGTCAAGCTGGCCGAGGCGAAAGAGCTGGAGGCCCTGCTGAACGGCGAGGCGGACGGCAACGACACGTTCCTGGAAATCAACGCAGGCGCGGGCGGGACCGAAAGCTGCGACTGGGCGTCGATGCTGGCGCGGATGTATGTCCGCTGGGCCGAAAAGCGCGGTTTCACGGTCGAACTTCAGTCGGAAAGCGAAGGCGACGGCGCGGGGATCAAGTCGGCCAGCTACAAGATCTCTGGCCGCAACGCCTATGGCTGGCTGAAGACCGAGGCCGGGGTGCATCGCCTGGTGCGGATCAGCCCCTATGACAGCGCGGCGCGGCGGCATACCAGCTTTTGCTCGGTCTGGGTCTATCCGGTCGTCGATGACAACATCGAGATCGAGGTTCAGGACAAGGACATCCGCATCGACACCTACCGGTCGTCGGGCGCGGGCGGCCAGCACGTCAACAAGACTGACTCCGCCGTGCGGATCACGCACTTCCCGTCGGGGATCGTCGTGACCTCCAGCTTGAAGTCGCAGCACCAGAACCGCGACATCGCGATGAAGGCGCTGAAATCGCGGCTGTATCAGCAGGAACTGGACCGCCGGAACGCCGCGATCAACGAAGCGCATGAATCCAAGGGCGACGCGGGCTGGGGCAACCAGATCCGGTCTTATGTGTTGCAGCCCTATCAGATGGTCAAGGACCTGCGCACCGGCTATCAGACCAGCGACACGCAAGGCACGCTGGACGGCGACCTTGACGCCTTCATGTCGGCCACGCTGGCGCTGAACGCCAGCGGCAAGAAGCGCGGCGATATCGAGGACGTGGACTGATCCGGTCGGAATTCCTGCCGTTGTCGCCAGACACTCCGCCGCGCTAGGGTGGCGCGAAACGGGGGCGACATGCGCAGTCTCGCGATCCTTCTGATACTGGGCGCTGAACCGGCGCTGGCCGATATCGCGCGGCAGGGCGTGGCCTGCGATGCGGTGACGGCGGCCCCGGGCTGTCTGGGGGCGACGGCGCTGTTCGGGTTCGACCCGACGGGCGGGATGGTCGTCCTGGGCGACCGGCTGCGGCTGGCCGGGATCGACCGACGCGATGGCGCGGACCGCATGGTGATCCTGGACCTGTCGCTGCCGGACGGAGAGGTGCTGGCGGTGGTCCCTCTGGTGGGCGACGTGCCGCTGGGATCGACCAGCGAATTCGCTCCGGACGGGTCGGTGCTGCTGGTCGCACCCCATCTGGACTGGTCAAAGATCACCGAGGATGCGCTTTTGCCGCAGACCGTGTTGGCCTTTGACGCCTGGGGCAAGCCGATCGGGCGGGCCGAGGGGCTGGGGGTCACCGCGCTGGTCGATGCCTTTGGCGAGAACCGGCTGCGGTTCGGGGCGGGCAGGGTGACGCTGGCGCTGCCCGACCTGGGCGACGAGGCGCAGGTGGTCGTCGATCTGGCCAAGGGCCTGGTCGTCGACGGGCCGGTCGTGGATGGCGCATGGCTGTATCAGTACGTGTTCGACCGGGACCGGGGCTGGCATCAGGGCGATGTGGTGGCCGAGGCGCGCTACAGTCGCGACGGATCACCCAGTGCGGTCCTGCTGCGGGGGGCAGAGGCCTTGGTTCTGGGGGGCGTCCCGGGGGTCTATGATCGCGAGTTCAGCCAGCCGGTCCTGTCGCCGGATGGCGGGTCGCTGGCGGTCCTGCAACTGGCCGAGGGTGCGCCCGGGCCGATCCTGCTGGCGCTGCGCCTGCCAGAAGGGGGCGAAGTCTGGCGCGGCGTGGTGGCCGAGGCAAAGGATCGCCCGGTCCTGTACCGCTGGAGCGCGGGCGGCGATCTGGTCACGCTGCAGCCGCATCCGGTGCTGACCGGAACCGGGACGCTGATCGTCTATCGCCCCGGGCCGTGACCACGGGGGGCTTGCCCGACCGGCTCGGAAGCGCCTAACATTTCGGCATGAGCGTGACCCATCCCCCCGCCGTGCCCGATATCAACGAGGTTGATGCCAGCGACCTGCGCGCCAGTCTGGCGCTTGGCTGGCGGGACTTTCGCCGTGCGCCGCTGTACGGGCTGGTGTTTTCGGCCGTCTATGTGCTGGGCGGTCTGCTGATCACCTTTGCGATGACGACCAAGGGGCAAGTCTGGTGGACGCTGCCCGCCAGCGCCGGGTTCCCGATCCTGGGGCCGTTCATCGCCTGCGGGTTCTATGAAATCTCGCGCCGCCTGGAAGCGGGAGAGCCGTTGCGCGCAGGCGCAATTTTCGGCGTGATCTTCCGTCCCAAGCAGAACAGCGGAATCCCGGCAATGGCGGCGGTGATCGTGGTCTATTTCCTGTTCTGGAATTTCCTGTCGCACATGATCTTTGCGCTGTTTCTGGGCAATGCGGTGATGACCAATGTGTCGTCCTCGCTGGCGGTGTTCCTGTCGCCCGAAGGGCTGATGATGCTGGGCTTTGGCACTTTGGTCGGGGCGGCATTCGCGACGCTTCTGTTCAGCCTGACGGTGGTCAGCCTGCCGATGCTTCTGGACCGCGAGGTCGATTTCGTGACCGCGATGCTGACAAGTTTCGCGCTGGTGCAGGCCAATCCGCGCATCATGCTGGGCTGGGGCGCGCTGATCGGACTGTGCCTGTTTCTGGGGATGCTGCCGGGGTTTCTGGGGCTGTTCGTCGTGCTGCCGCTGTTCGGGCACGCCAGCTGGCATCTGTACCGGCGCGCGATCAGCTAGGCCTTTCGCCCGGTCGCCAGGGCCAGCACCGCGGCCAGCGCGGCCAGCGCCGCGGCGATCAGCGCAACCTGGCCAAAGGCGGCCGACGTGGCGGAAAGATGCGCGGCCCCGTTGCCCGGAACGCCAAAGCCCGGCGCACCCGGGCCATAGCCCGCCGCCGCGACCCGCCCCAGAAGCGCCACCGCGATCAGCCCCGCCACCCGGGCCACCGCGTTGTTGATGCCGCTGGCCGCGCCTTGTTCGCCGTCCTCTGCCGACTGCATCACGGCGGCGGTCAGCGGGGCCACGACCAGCCCTAGCCCCAGCCCGGCAAGCGCCATCAGGGGCACGGTCCGGCCCCAGAAATCGGCCTCTTCGGCGGTGAACCCCAGGCCCGCATAGGCGCAGGCGACCAGGGCCGAGCCTGCGGCCATCAGGGGTCCCGGTCCGATCCGGTCGGCCCAGCGACCGGCGGGCGCGGACAGAAGCGCGATCAGGATCGAGATCGGCAGGAACGCCGCCGTCACCTCCAGCGCCGAGACGCCCCAGGCCGAGACGGCAGTCATCGGCAGGTAGAACATCACCCCGTTCAGCGCGAAATACAGGGTCAGGGTGACCAGGTTGGTCACGGCAAAGCTGCGGTTGCGAAAGAGGTTTAGCCGGATCATCGGGGTCGGTGTGGCCCGCTCCCAGGCCAGGAACCCGGCAAGGCAAAGCCCCGCCGTCAGCCAGACCCAGCCGCCCGCCGTGTCGCGGATCAGCGCCCAGGCCAGCAGGCCAAGTCCGACCGACGCAAGCGCCGCGCCGACAAGGTCCATCCGCACGCCGGGCTGGCCCTGGTCCCCCGGCGTGCGGCCCCGGATCAGCCCCAGCGCCACAAGCCCCAGGGGCAGGTTCAGCGCGAAGATCAGCCGCCAGCCCGCCTCGCCGCCCCAGCTGATCAGCGCGCCGCCCAGGACCGGTCCCAGCGCCGTGGTCATGGTGGAGGCGGCAGCCCAAAGCCCCAGCGCGCGGCCCCGTTCGTCGCGCGGATAGGCGCGCGACACCAGCGCCATCGACCCCGGCACCATCAGCGCGGCCCCCACCCCCTTGACCGCGCGGGCGGCGATCATCTGGCCGGGCGTCAGCGACATGGCGCAGGCCAGCGAGGCGGCGACGAAGACCCAGATGCCGATCCCGAACACCCGCCCCGTGCCGAACCGGTCACCCGCCGCGCCACCCACCAGCACCAGCGCCGACAGCGCCAGCAGGTAGGCCGCATGGACCCATTGCGCCTGCGGCAGCGACGCCTGCAGCGCGGCGCGGATTGCGGGGATGGCGATGGACGTCACCGAACTGTCGATGAACCCCATGGACGAAGCCAGGATCGCGGCCCACAGGATCATCCTGCGGTCCGCCGGAGTGCAAAACGAAACGGGCACCGAGGGATGCCTCGATGCCCGTGAAATCGTCATGGCGCGTCAGGTCAGGTCAGGTCGCGTCGCCAGCTGCGGCGGGCGTGTCCAGCCGCATCGACGGGGCCGTCGCCGGGCGGCCGGTGGCCAGCGGGTCTTCCTGACGCTGGACCGAGCCTTCGAAATGCGCACCCGATTCGATGGCGATGGTCTTGTGGATGATGTCACCCTCGACCCGGGCGGTAGAGGTGAGGCGGACCTTGAGGCCCCGGACGCGACCGATCACCCGGCCATTGACGACGATGTCGTCGGCCACGATCTCGCCGCGGATCGTGGCGCTTTCGCCGACGGTCAGCAGGTGCGCGCGGATGTCGCCTTCAACGGTGCCTTCGACCTGGATGTCGCCGGTGGTGCGCAGGTTGCCGACCACGGTCAGGTCTGACGACAGGACGGACGCCGCAGCCTTGCCCTTGGGGGCGGAAGGGGTGAAGTCCATGCTGGGCTTGGTCATCGGGGTCTCCGGGGTTTTGGGCTTCTCGACCTCGGCCTTGGGGCCCGGCTCGTTGATGCGGCTTTTAGAAAACATTCTTCGCTGCCTTTATGAAGGTCATCGGGTTCACGGGCGATCCGCTGAGACGGACCTCGTAGTGAAGATGCGTGCCGGTGGACCGGCCTGAATTGCCCATATCACCGATCCGGTCCCCGCGCGAGACCCTTTGGCCCACCTCGACCCGAAGTTGGCTAAGATGCGCGTAGCGGGTTTCGATGCCGAAATCATGCTTGATCTTGACCAGGCGGCCATAGCCGTTGTCCCAGCCGGCATGGGTCACGATGCCGTCGGCGGTGGCATAGATCGGCGTGCCGTAGGACCCGGCCATGTCGGTGCCTTCGTGCATCCGGTTTCCCGCCCCCTTGGGGTCGTTGCGGTAGCCAAAGCCCGAGGTCCAGCGGAAGCTGTCCTTGACCGGCATCGCGAACGGCAGCTTGAAGGCGGCGATGCGGTACATGTTCATCCGGTCCAGCCCGGTCAGGATCGCGTTAGCGCGCAATTCGTCCGCCGTCGGCACCCCGCCCGAGGTGGAAAAGGTGATCGGCGTCAGCGGGCCACCCTGGCCGGAATAGCCGGAGCGCACCGACTCCAGCAGATCGTCGGGCGACATTCCGGCGTCGCGGAACATGTTGTCCAACGGTTCCATCGAGACGGTGACGGCTTCCTCCAGCCGGGCGAAGATCGCGTCATTGCGCATCTCGACCGCCTTCTTTTCGTCGGCGATCAGGCGGGCCTCTTCGCGCGCGGCTTCGGCGTCGGCCAGCATTTCGTCGCGTTCGGTGGCGGTGCTGCCCAGCGCGCCGGTCAGGAATTCCAGCGTGGCCACGGTGTCGCGGGCGCGGCCCATTTCGGTCGCGCCCCCGGACTGTTCGCTGAGCGCAAGGGTCACGCGGTCGGCTTCGGCGCGGGCTTCGTCACGTTCCTGGATCGTGCGGCGCAGGGTTTCCTGGATCGCCTCGACCCCGGTTTCCAGCTCGCGCCGCCGATCTTCGGACGCAAGCAGGCGTTCCTGCATTTCCGAGACCTGCTCCAGCGCCACGTTGAAACGGTCCTGGGCGCGCACGGCTTCGTCCGCGCGCAGGTCGCGGTCGGCCGACAGGGTGTTCAGCCGTTCTTCATACAGTGCCTGCTGGCGGACAGATTGTTCGCGGGCCGATCCGGCCCCGATGCTGTCCATCATGATCAAGGCGGTGGCAACGATCGTCCAGGCCAGCGCCAGAGTGCCCCCGGCCAGTGCGATGATCTGGGTCGCGGGCCGCAGCCGGATGAAGCGCGTGTCGGTGTCGGATTTCAGGAACAGCCGTTGTTCGGGAAAATGCCGTTCCAGGCTTTGATGAAACCGATAGGCGAGGCGGTTCAGCACGTTGGGGTCATCCGGATCATGGCCTTGCGGTTGGCGTGCAGCTTTTCGTCGCGACAAAACCCGGACGGCACGCCGACCAAGGTTGAAACTGATTACCCACCCCGTTTCAGGGCCGCAACAAATTTGACCACAGGCGGGGTTTTCCTGCGCGGAAGACAGTTTTCATCGGCAAAAAACCGCCGATCAATCTGCCTCTTCGGTCAAAGGCCAGTAGAAATCGGGCGGCAGGCCGGCCTCGGCGCGCTTTTCGACGTTGAAGGGCGGCTTCAGCGTGGAGTGGAAATAGCGGCGGACCAGGGCGTGAAACACGTCCTTGGGGTCGCTGCCGTCGCGCCCGCACAGCCAGTTGAACCATTTCGACCCATAGGCGACATGGGCGACTTCCTCGGCATAGATGGTTTCAAGCGCGGCGACGGCGCTTTCGTTGCGGGCCTTGCGGAAGATGTCGATCATGCCGGGGGTGACGTCGAGGCCACGCGCCTCCAGCACCATCGGCACGACGGCAAGGCGGGCAAGCAGGTCATGCGCGGTGTCTTCGGCGGCCCGCCACATCCCGGAATGGGCGGGCAGGGCACCGTAGTGGCTGCCCAGCGCCTCCAGGCAGTCGCACATCAGGTTGAAATGCTTGGCTTCTTCATCCGCCGCCCTGACCCAGTCGTCGTAAAAGCCGGGCGGCATCGGCTGGCCGGTGAAGCGGGCAATGATGTCCCAATGCAGGTCGACAGCGTTCAGCTCGATATGCGCGACGGCGTGGAGGAGAGCGATGCGGCCTTCGGGAGAGCCAGGCTTGCGGCGCGGCACGTCGCGGGGTGAGAGGAGTTCAGGCCGATCCGGGCGGGCGGGAAAGTCGGGCGGCTTGGCTTGGCCGACCGGTAAGGGCGTGCCCGCAGCACGTGCGGCGAACCAGGTGGCAGCATGAGCCCGGCCAAGCGCGGTCTTCTGCCGTCCGTCGGCAGTCGTCAGGACCTCGACCGCCATTTCGGCCAGCGTCACCATTATTCATCCTTTGCCACAGCCATCCGCCCAGACGTTAACTCTTTCTGAGCGTGGCGTTGCAACCCCATGATTTCA
>JAKQLM010000459.1 GCA_029567145.1 Pseudomonadota bacterium | reverse complement strand
CGAGCCCGCGTCATCCTGTTGCACCCGGTCGGGTAGGGGCAACGGCTGATAGCTGACCTCACCCTTGCGATACATCAGCCGCCTCCGATCAACGCCCCTGCGGCAAAGACCAAAGCACCGCCCAGCACGACCTGCAAGGCCGCGCGCAGGAAGGGCGTTTCCATATAGCGGTTCTGGATCCAGGCGATGGCCCACAACTCGACGAAGACGACGATCATCGCGATGGTGGTGGCGGTCCAGAAATCGGGGATCAGGTAGGGCAGCGCGTGTCCCATTCCGCCCAGCGTGGTCATCACGCCCGAGGCGATCCCGCGTTTCCAGGGCGAGCCGCGCCCCGACAACACCCCGTCGTCATGCGCCGCTTCGGTGAAGCCCATCGAGATGCCCGCCCCGACCGAGGCCGCCGTGCCGACCAGAAAGGTCGTCCAGGTGTCCTGCGTCGCAAAGGCGGTGGCAAAGATCGGCGCAAGGGTGGAAACCGAGCCGTCCATCAGCCCCGCCAGCCCCGGCTGCACCCAGGTCAAGATGAACTGCCGTTTGGCTTTCTGATCCTCTTCGCCGCGCGCGTCGCCGGTCAGGTGGCGATCCTCAAGCTCTTTGGCGTGGCGATCGTGGGTGGCTTCGGCGGCGGCCAGGTCCCCCAGAAGCTTGCGCGTCGCGGCGTCGCCCGTGCGGGCGGCGGCGCGGGTGTAGAACGCCTCGGCCGATTGCTCCATCGCCTGCGCTTCGCCGCGAATCGCGTCCAGCGACAGGTTCTGCGCCAGCCAGACCGGACGGCGGGCGTAGAACCCGGCGACATGTTCGCGGCGGATCAGGGGGATCACCTCGCCAAAGCGGGCGCGGTGCAGGTCGATCAGGCGCTGGCGGTGGCCGTCCTCTTCAACCGCCATGCCGTCGAACACCTCGGCCGAGGCCGGAAAGTCCGCGCGCAGGCGTTGGGCAAAGCTGCGGTAGATGCGGGCGTCATCCTCTTCCGAAGAGATCGCCAGGGCCAGAACCTCTTGTTCGGTCAGATCGGCAAAGCGGCGACGGTTGGTCAGGGCGGACAGCACGAGGGGGCACCTTTCTTGGAATGATTCCAATCTAGATCACCCCGCTGCCTGCGCAATGGCAGAAAATGAACTGACGGGTTCATTTTCCACTTGCCAAACTGAACCGACAAGTTCAGAACTGCAACTGAACTGACAAGTTCATTATGGAGAACCCCGATGAAACGCCTGATCCTTGCCCTTGCTGCCACCGCCAGCCTTGCCGCCCCGCTGCCGGCGCAGACCCTGTCGGTCCTTTTGCCGGTCATCAGCTTTCCCGAAACCATCGTGACCCCGTCGACCAAAGACTGCGTCACCCCGTCCGCTGCGGTCTGCATCCTGAAGGAATGACCGGCCTTACTGCTTTGCTTGCCGCGCCAAGCCCCGATGATCTATGGTCCACTGATGGGGGACCGATGAACATCATTGCCGATCACGGGGTAAGGCGCGGCCGAAAGTTCGATCAGGTGCTGGACGGCGCGCGCAAGATCTTTCTGCGCGACGGGTTTGAACGGGCCTCGGTCGATGACATCGCGCGTGAGGCGGGGGTGTCCAAGGCGACGATCTACGCCTATTTCCCCGACAAGCAGCTATTGTTCCTGGAGGTGGCGCGCTGCGAATGCCACCGCCAGACCGAAGAGGCGGAATCCTCGATCGAAGGCGACGTGCCGGTGCGGGTGGCGCTGACGGTCGCGGCGGAACGGATCGTGGCGTTCCAGCTGTCGGATTTCGGCCAGCGCATGTTCCGCATCGTCGTCGGCGAAGGCGAGCGTTTTCCGGGGCTTGGCCGCCAGTTCCATGACTTCGGGCCGGGGCTGATCCACGAACGGCTGGTGCATCACCTGCGGTGCTATGTGGACGGCGGCCAGCTGGCGATCGACGACATCGACCTTGCCGCCGACCAGTTCGCCCAGCTGTGCAAGGCGACGATCCACGAAAAGCTGATCTTCGGCATGGCCGATGCCATCACCCCGGACATGGCCCACCGCAGCGTGCATGGCGCGGTGGACATGTTCCTGGCGCGGTATGGAGTCAAGGGCCAGGGACAGGCCTAGTACAAGATCCCCGGCGGATCCCGTCTTTCCGGCCTAGCCGTTTTCGCGCAAGACCGACCCGGCCAGATACAGCGATCCGCAGATCAGGACGCGCGCCTCGGGGGACTTGGCGGCGATCGTGGCCAAGGCCATGGCGACCGAGGGGGCGCTGACGGCGTCGATGCCCGCCGCCCGTGCCGCGTCGCAGGTCACCTCGGCCGGAAGCGTGTTCTTTTCGCCAGGGATCGACACGGCATGCAGCCGGGTTACCTGCGGCGCAAGCGGGGTCATGTAGCCGGTCACATCCTTGGTGTTCAGCATCCCGCAGATCAGATGCGTTTCGCGCCGGGGCATCCGGGCCAGGGTTGCGGCCACAGCCTCACCC
Organism: Pseudomonadota bacterium; assembly: GCA_029567145.1. Lineage (GTDB taxonomy): Bacteria > Pseudomonadota > Alphaproteobacteria > Rhodobacterales > Rhodobacteraceae > Tabrizicola. The sequence goes on along the minus strand of JAKQLM010000459.1, from coordinate 5,399 downwards.
CCTGCCGGATTGTGGCCGCCGTCCAGCCAAAGCTCGACCTTTGGCGCGCTGTCGACCAGCGGTCCCTGCCGCAGGCGCTGCATCCGGGCGGGCCAGACGGCGCGGGTGACGGCTGCCTCACACGCCGCCTCGTCCCGGCCCAGCGCGCGCAGGGCCGCAATCGCCGCCCCCGCGTTCTGGATCTGGTGCGGACCGGGCAGGTTCGGCAAGGGCAGGTCCAGAAGGCCGTTTTCGTCCTGATAGACCAGCCGTCCCCGATCTTCGGACACCTGCCAGTGCTGCCCGAACGCCAGGACCGGAGCGCCCAGCCGCGCGGCCCTGGCCTCGATCACGGCCAGCCCCGCCGGGTCCTGAGGACCCACGACCACCGGCACGCCGCGTTTGATGATCCCGGCCTTTTCGCCCGCGATTTCGGGCAGGGTTTCGCCCAGATACTGTTGGTGGTCGATGCTGACCGGGGTGATGATGGTCAGCCGGGGCGTGTCCACCACGTTCGTTGCATCCAGCCTGCCGCCCAGCCCGACCTCCAGCAGGGTCCAGTCTGCCGGGACGCGGGCAAAGCCCAGAAAGGCGGCACAGGTGGTGATTTCAAAGAACGTGATCTCGTCCGGGCCGTTCGCGATCACGCATTCGTCCAGAAGTGCGGTCAGCATCGGTTCGCTGATCAGGTCCCCGGCCAGCCGGATGCGTTCGTGAAAGCGCGCAAGGTGGGGCGAGGTATAGGCATGGACCCGGTCGCCAGCCGCCTCCAACCCCGCCCGGATCATGGCTTGCGTGCTGCCCTTGCCGTTGGTCCCGGCGATGTGGATCACCGGGGGCAGGCGCTGTTCGGGATGCCCCAGCGCCGCCAGCAACCGGTCCACCCGGGCCAGCGTCAGGTCGATGACCTTGGGGTGCAGCGTCATCATCCGGTCAAGGATGACGTCGGACGAGACGGTCACGCCTTGGCTTCCACCGGTTCCGCCGCGACGGGCGCGGGCAGGTCACCCTTGATCGCGGGGGGCATCGCCATCAGCATCCGGACCAGCCCGACCAGTTCGTCCTTCATCGCCTTGCGATGGACCACCCGGTCCAGCATCCCGTGGTCCAGCAGGTATTCGGCGCGCTGAAAGCCTTCGGGCAGTTTCTCGCGGATGGTCTGTTCGATGACGCGGGCACCGGCAAAGCCGATCTGCGCATTCGGTTCGGCAATCTGCACATCGCCCAGCATGGCATAGCTGGCCGTCACCCCGCCGGTCGTGGGATGGGTCAGCACCACGATGTAGGGCAAGCCCGCCTCTTTCAGCATCTGCACCGCGACCGTGGTCCGGGGCATCTGCATCAGGCTGAGCATGCCTTCCTGCATCCGCGCGCCGCCCGAGGCGCTGAACAGCACCAACGGGCGTTTCAGTTTCACCGCCCGTTCGGCCGCCGCGATGATCGCGTTGCCGACATACATGCCCATCGACCCGGCCATGAAGGAAAAGTCCTGCGCCGCCGCGATGATCGGGGTGCGCAACACCTCACCCTCGGCGACCAGCATGGCGTCTTTCTCGCCGCTGGCCTTTTGCGCCGCCTTCACCCGGTCGGGATACTTCTTCTGGTCGCGGAAATGCAGCGGGTCGGCCACCGGATCGGGCACCCTCACCTCGGTGAAGATGCCGCCGTCAAACAGCGCCTCGAACCGTTCGCGCGGGCTGATCGCCATGTGGTGATCGCAGCTGGAGCAGACGTTGAGGTTGCCCGAAAGCTCGCGGTGGAACAGCATGGTCCCGCATTCGGGGCACTTCGTCCACAGGTTCTCGGGCACTTCGCGGCGCGAGAACAGCGAGTTGATCTTTGGTCGGACGTAGTTGGTGATCCAGTTCATGCGGCTTTGGTCCTGCCCCTTGGTCCAGCCTTCGAAATAAGCCGCCGGGGGCCGGAATGCAATCAGCGAAGGCTGGTGAAACTTCCGGCCCGGCAAGCCGTTGCTCTTGGCAACCAGGGAGATTGCCATGCCACACGGGCCGCTTGTCTACCGCCAACGCCTGCTGACCCGGATCACGCATTGGGTCTGGGCGGTCAGCCTGTTCTTTCTGCTGCTGACCGGACTGCAGATCTTCAACGCCTTTCCCAGCCTGCACATCGGGGCCGAGTCGGGGTTCGACTATGACAACGCCATCCTGAAGATCGCCGCGCGCGAGGTGGACGGAGAGCTGCAAGGAGTGACCCAGGTTTTCGGCACCAGCTTTGACACGACCGGGGTCCTTGGCGTGTCGAACGGCGAAGCGCGGGCGTTTCCGGCGGCGTTGACGATCCCGTCCACCACCAGCCTGGCCACCGGGCGGGTGATCCATTTCTTCTTCGCCTGGGTGCTGGTGATCACGCTGGTCGTGTGGCTGGTCGCAAGCGCGCTGAACGGGCATCTGCGCCAACTGGTCCCGACCTGGGCCGACCTGCGCGCCCTGCCCCGCGACCTGGCCGATCATGCGCGGCTGCGGTTCCACCACACGCGCGACTATGGCGTGTTGCAGAAGCTGGCCTATGCGTCGGTCCTGTTCGTGGCGCTGCCGTTGATGATCCTGACCGGGCTGTCGATGTCGCCTGGCTTCAACGCCGCGGCCCCCTGGCTTTTGGACCTGTTCCAGGGCCGCCAGACAGCGCGGACGGTGCATTTCCTGACCATGCTGGCGCTGATCGGGTTCTTCGCCGTCCACGTGGCGATGATCCTGCTGGCCGGACCCCTGAACGAGATGCGGTCGATCCTGACCGGCTGGTATCGCACGGATGAACACGATGATTGATCGCCGCAAACTTCTGTTGGGCGGGGCCGCGCTGGCCTTGTCCGGCTGCAAGATCCTTGACAGCGCCAGGGATCGCGACAGCGCCCTGCGCCGTCTGTTCGCCAGCCACGAAGGCCTGACCCAAAGCGCCCAGCGCGCGCTGATCGGCAACCGCCTCGCGCCCGAGTTCATCGAGGCTGACATCCGCCAGGGCCAGCGCCCGAACGGATCGACCGACCCGGTCAGCGCAAGTTACCGGCGCATGGCTGAAACCGGGTTCCAGGACTATCGCCTGACCGTCACCGGGCTGGTCGATCAGCCGCAAAGCTTGTCACTGGCCGACCTGACCGCGCTGCCGTCGCGCACCCAGATCACCCGGCATGACTGTGTCGAAGGCTGGAGCTGCATCGCCAAATGGCAGGGCGTGCCCTTGGGCACCGTCCTGACCCTGGCGCAACCAAAGCTGACCGCCCGCTACGCCGTGTTCCACTGTTACGACGCCATCGAGCGCGGTCTGGCGGGCGAGGTGTTCTACTATGAAAGCATCGACCTGATCGACGCCTACCATGCCCAGACGATCCTGGCCTATGCGATGAACGGTGCTGCCTTGCCGGTGGCGAACGGGGCCCCGCTTAGGCTGCGGGTGGAACGGCAGCTTGGCTACAAGATGGCGAAATATGTCCACACGATCGAGCTGACCGACAGCCTAGCCGCGCTTGGCCAGGGCCACGGCAGCTATTGGGCGGACCGGGGCTATGAATGGTACGCGGGGATCTGACCCGGCGGTCCGTCTCCGCCTCATGCCGCGATCAGGACAATTCGACTAAAATTGTGCTTCCTCTCTGCACAAATATCCCACGGGGGTGCGGGGGTGTGAAACCCCCGCTCTGAGGTCAAAGCCGGACCCAGCGCCGGACAGGCCGGTCACAGCCGCCGCCGCGCCCGCAAGGCTGCACCGATGGTGCCGTCGTCCAGATAATCCAACTCGCCGCCGATCGGCACGCCCTGGGCCAGGGTGGTGATCTGGGCATCGGTCGCGGCCAGGGCGTCGGCGATGTAATGGGCCGTGGTCTGGCCATCGACCGTGGCATTCAGGGCCAGGATGACCTCGGTGATGCGTTCAGCGGCCACGCGGGTCACCAGCCGGGGGATGCCCAGTTCGTCCGGCCCGACGGCGTCCAGCGCCGACAGCGTGCCGCCAAGCACATGGTAGCGGCCCTTGAAGACCTGGCCCCGCTCCATCGCCCACAGGTCGGCGACATCCTCGACCACGCAGATCTCGCCGGTTGCCCGCGCCGGGTTGGCGCAGATCGGGCAGGTCTCGTCGGTCGAGATATTGCCGCAGACATGGCAATCCTTCGCCGCCAGCGCGACCTGGGCCAGCGCGGTCGCCAGGGGGGCCATCAACTGCCCGCGTTTCTTCAGCAGCACCAGCACCGCGCGGCGGGCGGACCGGGGGCCAAGGCCGGGAAGCCGGGCCATCAGTTCGATCAGCGCCTCGATGCCGGTGTCGTCCGCCATCTTAGAACGGCAGTTTCATGCCGGGCGGCACGCCCATCTGTTCGGCCAGCCGGGCCATTTCCTGTTCGCTGCGGGCGCGGGCCTTGGCCTGCGCGTCGTGGATCGCGGCAAGGATCAGATCCTCGACAACTTCCTTTTCCGATGCGACCAGGATCGACGGGTCGATGTCCAGCCCCGTCACCTCACCCTTGGCCGTCGCGCGGGCCTTGACCAGACCGGCCCCGGATTCGCCCAGCACCACGATGCGGGCCAGATCGTCCTGCATCTCGGTGATCTTGCCCTGCATTTCCGTCGCGGCCTTCATCATCTTGGCCATGTCGCCAAGGCCCGCCAGCCCGCCCAAACCCTTCAGCATGTCGTTCTCCGTCCGTTTCCGTTGAGATACGGTTCCAAGGGGCAGCGCGCAAGGTCAGGGCGTGGCGCGAAACAGCATTCGTCGCGGGGAAAAGCCCATGGCGCGGAAAAAGGCATGGGCTTGGGTGTTGGCGTCCCAGGTGTCCAGCAGAATTTCGTCCACCTGCAAGTCGCGTGCCAGATCGCGGGCGGCCTGCAAGAGCGCGCGTCCATGGCCCTGACGACGGGCCTCGGGCGCGACGGCGATGTGGTCCACCATCAGCCGCCGGATGGCGGGCGAAAAGACCGAGGCGTCGCGGGTTTGCAGCGTGCAAAGCGCGTAGCCAAGCGGCGGGTCACCGGCAAGAAAGGCGGTGCAGGCCGGATCGGCCAGGCGGTCGGCGAAGTGGGCGACCAGCCCTTCGTGGTCGGGGGTGGCGTGGAACACATCCGGGTACTGTGCCGCGTGCCAGCCCTGCACATGGGCGTTCAGACCGGCGATCAGCGCCGCGTCGGCGGGCGTGGCACGCCGGGGGGTCATTCCTCGAACGGGTCCCAGTCTTCGTCCTGCTCGGCCTCGGTCAAGGGCAGGGCGGCGCTGGCGGCTTCGGCCACCATGGCCTCGGGGGTGCGAATCTCGGTAATCTTCGCGCCCGGAAAGGCGGTCAGGATCGCCTGCACCAGCGGATTGTCGGCGGCACTTGCCCGGGCTTCGTCCAGTTCGGCGCTGCGCGTTTCGGCAACCGTCGCCGCCCCGCCGGACGACACGACCGACACCCCCCAGCGCACGCCGGTCCAGCC
>JAKQLM010000457.1 GCA_029567145.1 Pseudomonadota bacterium | reverse complement strand
CCTGTCCGCCCGCGCCATCCCCTGCGAGACGGTCGGAGGCTGATCCCATGGGCATCGCTCTGGTCTTCCCCGCGCTGCCGACCGTTACCCTTGCCGTGACTGGCCGTGTCGAACGCTTTCCGATCCGCCGCATTTTTTGCGTGGGCCGGAACTATGCCGAGCATGCCCGCGAAATGGGGGCTGACGACAAGGAACCGCCGTTCTTCTTCACCAAGCCCGCCGATGCGGTGGTGGAGAGTGGCGGCACGATCCCCTATCCGACTGCAACCACCAACCTGCATCACGAAGGGGAACTGGTCGTCGCTATCGGCAAGGCTGGGGTGATGGTCACCGAGGATGCCGCCGCTGCGATGATCTGGGGGCATGCCGCCGGCAATGACCTGACCCGCCGCGACCTGCAGGCCGATGCGAAGGCCAGCCGCCGGCCCTGGGACATGGCCAAGGGGTTCGACAAGTCAGCGGTCGTCGGGGCGATCCGGCCGGGGTCGATTCCGGATGGGACCCTGCGCTGCCTGGTGAACGGGGTGATCCGGCAGGAGGCGCGGCTTTCCGACATGATCTGGTCCCCGCCTGCGATCATCGCGGCCCTGTCCCAGTTGGTCAGCCTTGCGCCGGGCGACCTGATCTTTACCGGCACCCCGGCTGGGGTCGGGCCGCTGGTCCGGGGGGATTCCTGCCGGGTGGAAATCGACGGGCTGCAATCCGCGACGGTCACCATCGCCTGACCCTGTCCACGGTGGACAAGATTTCCATAATCAAGCAATATCAGATAGTTGGTGAAATCTGTTTACCAAATCTTAACTTCTGATTTCAGGGCTTTGGCCGGTCGTCCCACTCTTTGGTCAGGATGCGGTTCGCGTCGCCCTTGGGGTCGTCAAACTGTCGGGTCCGCATCGCCCAGAAGAAGGCGGCAAGCCCGATTCCGCCCAGAAAAAGCGAAACCGGGATAAGGATCACAAGAATTTCCATCTTGAAGCCGCCCCTATTTCAGCCGCATTGCGTTCAGCGAGACGGTAATCGAGGAAAGTGACATCGCCAAGGCGGCGGCAAGGGGAGTTGCAGCGCCGACTAGTGCCAGCGGCACGGCAATCACGTTGTAGCCACCCGAGATCATGAAATTCTCGATCATCCGGCGGGCTGATTGCCGACCGATCCGCACGGCATCGGCGATGGGGGCGATGTCCTGCCCCAGCA
>JAKQLM010000450.1 GCA_029567145.1 Pseudomonadota bacterium | reverse complement strand
GGCCAGCCGGGAGTGGTGCTGGACGGGATGCGGTTCAGCCAGGACGTGCGGGTGATCCAGCCCGGTATGGCTGTGACGATGGATTATCGCGCAGACCGGCTGAACATCCTGCTGGACCGCCGCGACGTGATCGAACGGGTCTACTGCAGCTAATACAAGGGCCCCGGTCTTGCGACCGGGGCCCTTGTCCTGCGGTCGGCAGGTGGATCACTTCATCACGCGGTAGGTGGTGTGGCAGTCCTTGCAGGCCCCGCCGATCGCCCCCATGCCCGCGCCGATGCTTTCGACCGAGGACACGTCGACAGCGGTCGCGGCGGTGGTCAGCGCATTGGCCTTGACCAGGAAATCTTCCCAGCCCGTCCAGATTTCCGGCTTGGCTTCGGACGCCGGGTCGGCAGCGCCCGGCTCCATGAAGGTGGCTTCGATCTTGGACGACGCTTCGATCAGCGCGGCCTTGGCGGCGTCGAAGGGTTCCTTCCCGCTGGCCATGTTGCCAAGGATGCCGGTGTTCATGCCCTGGATCTTCATCAGTTCCGACCGGGCGAGGGCGTTGGGATCGGTGCGATCCCCTTCGGCAAAGGCGGCGCCGGCCGCAAGGATGGCACCGACGGCAAGGATTTTCACGAATTTCATTCTTTCTGGCTCCCGTGCTGGATTGTTGGCGTCACTATAGGCGCGACCGATTGTCGCGATAGAGGTGTCAATGTGCGCTCACGCACTTGTCATCTGCGCGTGTGCGGGGGACTCGACTTTCGCCTTCTGGTCTGGCAAATCAGGAACGGAAGGAGAACATGATGGCTGGCCGCCGCATCCTGTCGCTGTGGTTTCCGCGGCTTGCGGCCGAACGGGTGCAGCGGCTGCGGGCCGACACATTGCCGGTGCCGCTGGCGGTCGTGGGCGACCGGAACGGGGCGCAGCTGCTGGTGTCGCTGTCGGCCGAGGCGTCGGCGGCGGGGCTGGCGCAAGGCCAGGCCCTGCGCGATGCGACGGCGATCTGCCCGAACCTCTTGACGGTGACCGAGGACCCCTTGAACGAGGCGCGGTTTCTGGGCGTGCTGCGCCGCTGGGCCGGGCGGCTGTCGCCCTGGGTGGCCGAAGAGCCACCCGCCAGCCTGCTGATCGACCTGACCGGCAGCGCGCATCTTTTCGGCGGGGAAGAGGCGGTGCTGGCCAAGGTTGCCGAAGACTGCGTCGAGCTGGGCCTGACGGTGCGCGCCGGGGTCGCCGACACGCCCGGTGCGGCCTGGGGGCTGGCGCGCTATGCCCGGACCGGGGTCGCCCCGCTGCGGTCGGGCGACGCGATTGACCAGGAGGCGCGGGCGACGCGGTCCCGCGCGGCCAAGCGCCGCGGGTGGGAGCGGGGCGGTGGCGCGCCGCGTCCCGTTCCCGCCAAGGGGGCCGAAAGCGCCATGATCGCGCCGCCCGGTCGGCTGGTCGAGGTGCTGTCCGACCTGCCGCTGGCCGCCCTGCGGCTGGAACCGGA
>JAKQLM010000433.1 GCA_029567145.1 Pseudomonadota bacterium | reverse complement strand
GGGCAGCCGCCGGGGCCAGCCCGCGCCGCGCCGCATCGTCGATCTGCGCCAGAAGCCGCATCGCCCGGGTCCGCAGGTCCCGCGCCTCGTGCAGCCAGTCTTCCTCGGGATCGACCGGAGCCTCGGCGGGCGGTCCTCCTTCATCCTCCCAACGGGTCAGCGCCTCGTACCGGGTTCCGGCCATCGCCGGGACCGCAGTCGCCGCCTCGGCATCCGGCACCTGGTGCTTGCGGCCAAAGAGCAACGCCGCCAAGGCCAGCCCGGCCACAGCGGCCGCGACCGGCTTGGCGCGGACCGTGCCATCCAGCCGCTCCAGCACCGGCCCGACCAGCGGCCGCGCCTGCGCCATCAGCGCCGTCTTGCCCTCGCCCAGCAGGGCGGACGGGCGCAGACGGTCGCGCAGCTCGACCAGCGACTGCGCCAGGGCCTGCCGCTCACGCTCCAGGTTGCGTTCGATTTCCTGTGTGGACACATCAGACATGTTGCACTCCCTTGTCTTGCAGCCCGTTGTCGTGCAGCCCGGCCTGAACAGCCGCAGCATCCCGGCGCAGACCGCGCAGCGCCCGGTCAGGCCACAGCCCGCGCAAGCTCAGCGCGGCCTTGCCCGCCAGTGCCAGGGCCAGTGCCACGGCGCACAACACGCCGCCCACGATGACCGCGGCCCAGGCCGGACCCAACCCCGTCGTCGCCAGCCCCGCCACCGCGGCACCGGCAAGCACGTTCAGCCCGACCAGGCCCACGACCACGGCGCCCACGACCTTGACCAACCCGGCCCCGGCCGATCTGACGCTTTCGGTCGCCTCGGCGCGGGCAAGTGCAAGCTCGCCCTTCACCAGACGGCCCAGACCGGCGACCACTTCGGACAGAAGGGACGCCGTCCCCTCTGCCCCCTGATCAAGTCGCGGGCCCATCAGACGCGCGGCCCCGGACCCGCGTCGCCACGATCGGCCATCCGGCGCTGCGCCGACGACTTCACAAAGCGTGCCGCCGCAAAGCCGACCACCGCAGCCGCAGCCATGAAGGCCCCCGGATGCCGCTTGGCCAGATCCTTGACGTCCGCCGTGATGTCGGCGACCGACCGCTGCCGCAGCGCCTCGGACGCCTGGGTCAGCCCCTGCGCGACCGAGCCAAGGACCCGCGTCTTCAGCCCGTCGCTGCCATCTTCATCTGACGCGCGCTGCAGCGTCGCCGCCAGCCGGTCCCCGACCTCGGACAGCGATTCCCGGGCGCCATCGGCCTTTTCGACCGCCGCATCCCGCACCGCCGCCATGGTCGAGCCCGCGCCCGCAACCACGGCATCCTTGGCGTCCAGCGCCTTGGCCTTCATCGTCTGCAGCCGCGACTTGCCGTCATCCATCGCATCCTCGGCCGCATCCTTCACGTCCGCGCCGAAGTCGCGCACCTGTTCGCCGATATCCTCGGCCTTGCGCTTTGCGGCAGACGCCGCATCCTCGACCGCGCGCTGCACGGTCTTGCCATTCTCGCGCGCGGTGTCAGCCATGCGGTCGGTCGCGGGCGACATCGCCTTTTCGGCGTCGTGCACAGGCTTGGTATAGGTCGTGTTCATGGTCGCTCTCCTGTCTAGGACTGTCTCTGGCCGCATCCGCTTCGGACGCTTGCCGTTCCCCTGAACAATGCGCCAGGCGGGGTTCGGTTCCCTGCATGTGCCGGTCCATTGCCGCAGCCAGCACCGGATCAGCAAAAATCCGGCATGCAGAAAAATCTGTCCGCCCCGGGGAACCACTTGCGGACCTGCCACGTTGTGCCGGTGACCGAAGCGCCATCCAGGCCTTCACCGACAAAGGAGAATCCCATGCTGAGCTGGGCCGTTACCTTTCTGATCATCGCCATCATCGCCGGCGTTCTTGGCTTTGGCGGCATCGCGGGCACCTCGGCGGGCATCGCCCAGGTCCTGTTCTTCGTCTTCCTGGTGCTGTTCGTCCTGTCCCTTGTCCGCGGCGCGATCCGCCGCTGACCCTGCCCCCGAGGATACGGTCCTTTCCCTGCCGGCTTCCTCGACCTGGGTTGCGACTTCGGTCGCAACCCATTTTTTTTGCCCCCCAACAACCCGCACCCAGGAAACGCTCTCAGGAAACGCAAAAAGCGGCCCACCCGGGGCCGCTTTCCTGTCCGACAAAGGCCGTCGTCACGCCGCTTTCGGCACCAGCTGACGGTCGCGCATCTGCAGCGTCGCGGTCACCCGGTCGCGTGAAATCCGTGGCATCAGCCCCTGCAGGAACGCCTGCAACGACCCGACTGCCTGACCTTGGGTCACCATCAGCACGATCTTCCCCCCGCCATTGCGCCGCAGCGCGGGCAGAAAGGTCAGGATCGCGCACATCAGGGAAAACATCGCTTCGGATTCGTCGCCATCCGCCGCCATCACCATGCGGTCCAGCCCGCCATGGTCCTGGATCGCCGCATGCAACCGCCGCAGCGAGGCGCTTTGCCGAAAGTCGGTCCAGATCATCTCGGCCCCCGGAATCGCCAGCTCGGCCAACGTCATGCGTACAAGGGACTGCCCGGCAACGATGATCCGCGCGCCTTCCGGCAGGGGGACCCCGTCCATCGGCAAGGCCAGCGCGGCTTCGTTCATCAGGATCACGGCGGGACGTTCGGACTGACGCATCTCGGGCATCCTCTGGTGGGGCGGACCGTTGCTTGGTCTGTGGTCCTGCAACGCCCTATACGCGGCCCGGTTCCCGATGCCGTGACACACCCGCGTGAGCCGGCAGATTCCCGCGCAATCGTCAGGGGGAAAGGGAACCGCCCCGCCCCGTCGCCCGTTGCCTGAACACGCAGCGCAAGGGAAAGAGACAGAATGTCGGACCTGCAACCGGACAGCCCCATCGCAGATCATGCTCCCCTCGCCTCTGACAGCTATATCACCGCCGGTCGTTCGGTCGCGTCGCTGACCACGCTGGCGACGATCACGGCGGTCTGCGCCATCCTGTACATCGCCAAGGACCTGTTCCTGCCGCTGGCCCTGGGCATGCTGGTCGCCTTCATCCTGTCCCCCGTCGTCAACGCCCTGCGCCGTCGTGGCCTGCGCGACATGCCTGCGGTGATCCTGACCGTGCTGGCGACGGCGATGCTGGTGGCAGCCTTCGTGCTGGTGCTGGCCTATCAGCTTAGCCAGATCGGCGCGAACCTGCCGCAGTACCAGGGCAATGTGCTGGGCAAGGTCGACACCATCCTGGACGCGGGCAAGGACAGCCGGATCATCGGGCACCTGCAGGGTCTGGTCGAAAACATCTCGGACCGCGTGGCCGCCGAAACCGCCGCCCCCGAAGACCAGGCGATGAAGGTCGAGATTGTTGAACACACCGGCGTGCAGGACTGGCTGACCGGGGTGATCATCCCCGCCCTGACGCCGGTCGCAATCTTCGGCCTGATCTTCGTCGTCGTCGTCTTCGCCCTGCTGGAGCGCGCCACCCTGCGCGACCGGCTGGTGCAGCTGATCGGCGGAACCAACATCCTGGCCACCTCGCGCCTCCTGGCCGAAGCGGGGGCCCGCGTCTCGACCTATCTTCTGGCGCAACTTGTGGTGAACGTCATCTACGCCATCCCGATCTGGCTGGGCCTTTGGCTGATCGGCGTGCCGAACGCCCTCTTCTTCGGCCTCGTGACGCTGGTCCTGCGCTTCGTGCCCTATATCGGGTCGGCCATTTCGGCGATCCTTCCCTTGCTCATGGCCTTCGCCGTGTCGCCCGACTGGTCGCTGGTCCTGTGGACCGCCGCGCTGTTCGGCGTGGTCGAACTGGTCACCTCCAACCTGATCGAACCGTGGTTCTACGGCCAGCGCACCGGGGTTTCGCCCCTGGCCGTCATCGTGTCGGCGATGTTCTGGACCTGGCTCTGGGGGCCGATGGGGCTGATCATGGCCACGCCGCTGACCGTCTGCCTTGTGGTGATCGGCCATCATGTTCCCAGCTTGCGCCTGTTCCCGATCATGCTGGGCGACCAGCCGGTCCTGTCCGAATCCGCCCGGCTTTATGACCGCCTTCTGGCCGGGCAAAGCTTTGCCTTCACCGACGCCGCGACCAGTTCGACCGCGAAAAGCTACCTGGCCGAATACTACGACCGCACCGCGATCCCGGCACTGGCGCTGGCACAATCCGACAATCAGGCGGGCCTGCTGTCGGAGTACCAGACCAACCGCATCGCCCACGCCGCCTGGACCCTGACCGAAGAGCTGGAAACCGTGGTCGAGGACGAACTCGCCGTCGCGACCGAAACCCCGGTCGACGGCGAAACGACGCTTTTGACCAATGGGGTGCTGGATGGCCTTGGCTGCAGCGTCGTCGTGATGGGCGCGAAGACCCGGCTGGACGATGCCGCGGCACAAATGCTGTCCCAGGCCCTGCGCGCCGAAGGGGCCGAGGCACTGTCCCTGCCGCATCGGACCGCCCTGCCACAGGCCTTGGGCAAACGAAAGCCGCAGGCACTGATCCTCGTCACCCTGGACGGCACGCCGCCGGCCTCGGTCGATCTTCAGATCCGCCAGTTGCGCCGCCGCTTGCCCGGCATGCGGATCGGCATCGCGCTCTGGCCGTCCGAGCCGAGCCCGGACGCCCGGAAATCCGCCGCTG
>JAKQLM010000428.1 GCA_029567145.1 Pseudomonadota bacterium | reverse complement strand
GGTCGGATCAGAGCTCATTTCGGCGCCAACCGTTTCAGGCTGGCGCGGATCAGCGTGGCGGTGTCCGCCTCGGGCTGCTCACCGGCCACCAGCGCCACCGCCTCGGCGGCATCGCCCTGACCGTAGCCCAGGTTCACCAGCGCCGACAGCGCGTCCGCGGTGGAGGCCGCCCGCCGCGCGCCACCCTCATCCACACGCGCGGCCTTGCGTGGCGCGGGGGCCGCGTCCTCGATCACCACATCCTCGGCCCCGGCCTTGGCCGACAGCCCCACGCCCGCCGCCATCACGCCGGGGGCCTTGGCCTTCAGCTCCAGGATCACCCGTTGCGCCAGCTTTGGCCCCACGCCCGGCGCCGCCTGAACGCTGCGCGCATCACCCAGGGTGATCGCCCGGCCCACGCCTTCGGCCCCCAGGGTTCCCAGGATCGCCATGCTGGCCTTTGCGCCAACCCCTTGAACGGTCATCAAAAGCTTGTGCCATTCCTTTTCCAGCATGGTCGGAAAGCCGAACAACTGCAAAAGATCCTCGCGCACCAGAAGGTCGGTATACAGGCTGACCGCCTCTCCGATCGCGGGCATCCCAGCCAAAGTCCGGTCGCTGACATGCACGATGTAGCCGACCCCGCGCACGTCGATCAGCACATGATCCGGCCCGCGCCAGTCCAGCCGCCCCGATATCCTGCCGATCATCCCGCCACCCTTAACGCCGCCTGCAACCGGCCCGCTGATTGCAGATGATGCGCATGGCAAATGGCAATCGCCAGTGCGTCCGCTGCGTCCGGACCAGCAATCTGCACCCCCGGCAGCTGCAGCCGTACCATGTGGTCAACCTGCACCTTGGCCGCGTGGCCGACGCCCACCACCGTCTTCTTCACCGCGTTCGGCGCATATTCCCCGACCGCCAGCCCGAATTGCGCCGGGACCAGCAGCGCAATGCCCCGCGCCTGACCCAGCTTCAGCGTCGCCACCGCGTCCTTGTTGACGAACGTATGCTCTACCGCCGCCGCCTCGGGCGTCCAGGCGCGCAGAACCTCGGTCAACTGGCTGTGCAAGGTCAGCAGACGCAGGGCAAGGTCGCCATCCCCGGCGTCCGAATGGCAGATGCCGTTCGCAACATGCGTCAGGCGGGACCCAGCCACGTCGATCACGCCCCAGCCCAGGTTCCGAAGCCCCGGATCAATGCCGATGACCCGCATCCTGCCCCCGTTTTTCTTGTCTGGATCAGGGTTAGCACGAAAAGGGAACATCCGCCAATGGCTTTCCGCCAGCAGGCCGCGCAGCGTTGACCCTTTCGCACTTGCAGAAACCGACCAGCCGACGCACAATACCGACACGGCCCCGACACGGCGCAGGAAACTGCTGAAAAAGATGAAGAAATTGTGACCTAAGTCATGCAGGCGCTGCAAGGCAGCCTTGCTTGACCGTCGCTTGCTTTGCACATGCAGCAAGATTATCTAGCAGCGGGTAAGGGAATAGGCCCTTACATTGTGCAGTTTGAAAACAGGATGCTAGCCATGGCCGCTGTCGAGACGACCCGCCCGGCGCCCCTTGGCGCCATCACCACTTACCGTGCCATCACCACGGTGACGAATGCCTTCGCAACGCTTGGCGCATGGAACGATGCCCGCGTGACCCGCAAGGCGCTGAACAAGCTTTCGGACCGCGAGCTGGACGATATCGGTCTGTGCCGCGGCGACATCGAGTTCATCGGCCAGTAATCGGCAGGTGAGGCGTCAACGCCGGAATTGACAAAGGCCGCACATCAAGGTGCGGCCTTTTGCTTTTCGATCCGGCCTAGCGCGGCAGATAGGTCTGCAACTGGCCGGAAATGAACAGGGTCGCGGGATCGGCGTGCATCAGCCAGACACCCACTGCATCAAAGCCTTCGCCCGCCGCCAGCGCGCTGACGCGGCTTTCGTAGGTCTGCGCTCCGACATAGTAGTGAATGACGCCCTTCAGCAGGATGCCCACCGCCACGGCCAGCAGCGGCGCTTTCAGCAGCCGAAGCACCCGTGACTTGCGCCGGGTCGAGGCTTTTCGCCCCAAAGTCCCCGAGGCTTCGAACCCATAGCCCTTGGCGTGCGACTTCTCGATCCGCGAGACGCGGGTGTAGAAATCGTTCAGATTAGGATCAACCCACATAATTTTCACCCAGAGTAGCAGCTCTGTATTTGTCAGTGTTGCCGCGCTTTTATGGCGAAAATGCGGCGTGAAATTCGACAGAACCCGCAACGGGCGCTTTGGTCAAGGATTGTCCATGAACCTAGCGCTTTTGTAGCACAAGCGTCGACCATTCCCCTATATCGTCCCGGTTTTGCAGACAAAGACCTGCCGCAACGTAAGCCGCCGTCACCGCTTCTGCCTGCACGACCAGCAGACCCGAGAGAATCGCTCGTCCACCGGTTGCAAGTTGGCTGGCGATTCCCGGGGCCAGCTCGATCAGGGGGCCCTTCAGGATGTTGGCAAAGATCAGGTCATAGGGACCGGCGGCCTTGATCCGGCGATGGTCCAGCCCTGCGGCCTCCAGACACTCGATCCGGCCTTGCAGCCCGTTGATCGCCACGTTCGCCTCGGCCACGTCCACCGCGACCCGGTCAATGTCGCTGGCGATCACCAGCGCCTCTGGCAAGGTCGCCGCCGCCGCCATCGCCAGCACCGCCGTGCCGCAGCCAACATCAATGACCCTGGCCGGGTGTTCCCCCGCCGTTAGCAGCCGGTCAAACGCCAGCAGACAGCCCAGCGTGGTCCCGTGATGCCCGGTCCCGAACGCCACGGTCGCCTCGATCTGCAATGGCACGCGGCCCTGCGGCACCTTGTCGGCATCATGGCTGCCATAGACGAAGAACCGCCCCGCATCGACGGGCGACAATTCGCGCCGCACATGCGCGACCCAGTCGACCTCGGGCAGTTCCGACAGCGCAAAGGGCCTGGCCCCGAAGGCCGTCGCCAGCACTTCCAGCATCACCTGGTCCGGAGCGTCCAGAAAATACCCGCCGACCTCCCACAGTCCCGATCCGTCCTCGATCTCGAAGACACCAACGCCTGTGGGCTCGGGGTCCATCCGCTCCATCGCGGCGGCAAGCGATTGCGCGGCCGCTTCGCCGGGCAGCGTGGTCAGGGCGGAATAGGTTGGCATGGGCGATCTCCGGGGTTCAGGGCCGGATAGTCCCCGGCCCTGTCCGGGTCAAGCGCGGATGCCGGTCCCGATCGGGCAGGTCACCCCGGTCCCGCCGATCCCGCAATAGCCGCCGGGGTTCTTGGCCAGATATTGCTGGTGGTAGTCCTCGGCGAAAAAGAATTCGGGCACGGGCAGGATCTCGGTCGTGATCGGCCCCAGGCCCGCCGCCGTTAGCGCGTCCGCATAGACCGCCTTCGAGGCCATCGCCGCCGCCGCCTGCGCGGGCGTATAGGTGTAGATGCCCGACCGGTAGGTCGATCCCAGATCATTGCCCTGCCGCATGCCTTGCGTCGGGTCATGCCCTTCCCAGAACAGCTTCAGCAGGCCTTCATAGCTGATCACCGAAGGGTCATGGATCACCCGCACCACCTCGTTGTGGCCGGTCAACTGGGTGCAGGTCTCCTTGTAGGTCGGGTTCGGCGTGTAGCCCCCCGCATAGCCGACCATCGTCAGCCAGACGCCCGGGGTCTGCCAGAACTTCCGCTCCACGCCCCAGAAACAGCCCATCCCGAACATAGCTTCGGCCATGCCCTCGGGCACCGGGGATTTCAGCGGCAGACCGGACAGGAAATGCACCTCGGCCGTCGGCATCGGCTCGGGGCGCCCCGGCAAAGCCTTGTCCGGCGTAACCATTTCCATCTTGCTGCGGGTGAAGAACATGGCGAAACCTCCGTTGCCTTGCCCCTATATAGGCCCGCGCCCGGAAAAGCCCAACGCCGGTTACAGCCGCCTCACCGCGGCTTTACCCCATCCAAAGGCTTGCCAGCCGCCGCCGCCTTGGTCCACCCTTGCCGCAACCCGCAAAAGGACACCCCATGACCGACAAGATCGAGGTTCAGAACGTCGGCCAGCCCGGCAAGACCTACCGCGTCGATGCCGCGAAATACGCGGACATGCGTGCCGCCGTTCTGGCCGTCACCCCGTCCGACGCCCCCGGGATCGCCGTCGCCGACCTGATCGCCGGCGTCAAACCCCACCTCTCCCCCACGCTCTTCCCCGGCGGAGAAACCGCAGGCTGGTGGGTCAAATGCGTCCAGTTGGACCTGGAGGCGAAGGGCATCCTGAAACGTACCCCGAAACCCCCGGTGCGGCTCTCGCGCGCCTGACCCTCTTGCCAGCCGCTTTTGCACCTGCGACCCCTTGCCCATGACACAGCGCTACCGCATCGCCATTGCCGGGGCCGGGATCGGCGGCCTTGCCGCTGCCACCCTGCTGGCCCGGGATGGCCATTCCATCACCCTTTGCGACCGCTTCGACACCCCGCGCCCGCTGGGGTCCGGGCTGGTGGTGCAGCCCGTGGGCCTTGCCGTCCTTGACCGGCTGGGCGCTGGCGACACCGCGCGCGCGCTTGGGGCGCCGCTCTGCCGGATGCTGGGTCACTCCGGCCCGCGCGTGGCGCTTGATGTCCACTACCGCCCGGACCAGCCCGGTCTGGCGATGCACCGCGCGGCCCTGTTTCACAGCCTCTGGCAGGCCGCCACCGCCGCCGGGATCACGCCCCTGACCGGCCACACCGTCACCGGCACGCAAGGCAGGCCCGACGCGATCCAGCTTCTGACCAGCCAGGGCCCGCTTGGCCCCTTTGACCTGATCATCGACGCCAGCGGCGCGGGGTCCCCCCTGTCCCCCCTCACCTCGCGCCCCTTGCCCTTTGGGGCCGTCTGGGCGCATGTCCCCTGGCCCGCCGCCACCGACCTGCCCCGCGACCAGCTTCGCCAGCGCTACCGCCACGCCGCCCGCATGGCCGGGGTCCTGCCCATCGGCCAGCTTCCCGGCGACCCGACGCCCCGTGCCGCCGTGTTCTGGTCGCTGTCGGCCACCGAGCTTGACCTCTGGCCCACCCGCACCCTGTCCGACTGGCAGGCCGAGGTCGCAAGCTTCTGGCCCGCGATGCAGCCCTTTCTGGCCGCGATCACCGACAAGGCGCAACTCACCCCCGCGCGCTACAGCCACGGCACCCTGCGCCAGCCGCGAACACCGCGCCTGATCCACATCGGCGATGCCGCCCACCGCGCCAGCCCGCAACTGGGTCAGGGCGCGAACATGGCGCTGCTTGACGCCCTGTCGCTGTCCCTCGCCCTCCGCCTTCCGCTAGAGGATGCCCTCGACACCCATCATCAGGCCCGCCGCTGGCACCTTGGCCTCTACCAGGCGATGAGCGCGGCCTTCACCCCGCAATACCAGTCGCACAGCCGTGCCCTGCCCGCTCTGCGCGACCACCTGCTTGCGCCCCTGTCGCGGATCTGGCCCCTGCCCCGGATCCTGGCGTCGCTGGTCACCGGCGATCTCTTGCCGCCCATCGCGGGCACCCGCTTTCCCGAAGGCTAGGCCCCCCCGCACAGGCCCGCCAATGTCACGCCCGGATGATAGGACCCGCCATGCACCGCCCGTTGCTTCCGCTTTGCCTTCTTGCAGTCCTGGCCGCCCCCGCCGGGGCCGAGATCACCGTCGCCTCGCAGTCCTACGGCTTCGCCCTCGTCCTGCTGGACACCCTGCCCCCAGCCCCCGCCGATCAGGGCGACACCGCGTTTTGCGACCACCTGTTCCTGTCCACCCCCGACACCCCCGCAGGCCGGGACGCCCAGGCCAAAGGCTGGCACCTGACGGCCGAGCTTCCCTTTGCAGGCCTTACCGCCGTCAGCTTCATCGGCAGTGCAACCCCCGCCACCAGCGGCACCTGTGACCTGATCGACGGCAATGTCGGCTTTTATTCCGGCGACCAGCTTGTCGCGCTCTTGTATGGCACCCTGCCGGATGAGCGGATGATCGGCCGCATCCGGCCCTTTGGCGACACCGGCCTGCGCGTGCTGTCAGGCGATGTCCTGCCCTATACGATGGCCGACCTGACGACGGACGGCACCAGCATCACCGTCACGGACCCCGCCAGGGTCGAACCTGTCTGCACCAACACCGCCGAAATCCCCGAAATCGAGGGCCTTCCGATCGACGAGGCCCGCGCCCGGCTGATCCGCTCCGGCTGGACCCCGGTCCCCGGCGATCCGGCTCAGCAAGCCTACAGTCAGGCCGCCGGCATCGCCGCCGCAGGCGTCCGCGAGGTCGAGGAGTGTTCGGGCACCGGCTTTGCCTTCTGCGCCTACAGCTACACCGGCCCGGCGGGCGACCTTACGGTCGTCACCGCAGGCGAAGGCGGCGAAAGCGGCGGGCTGCCCCTGGTTGCGCGCTACAGCGTCGCCTGCCAGCCGGGCTGACCCGAAAGTGTTAAATTTCCCTGAATGTCCACGACCAAGCCCTTGATTTCGCTTGGCCTGGAACCCCTGCCCACCGTGGACAGACTGGACAGACCTTTCCCCGGCTGGCAAGATAGCCCGATGAAACTCCCCTCGCTCAACGTCCTTGGCCAGGACCTGCAATCCTGCTCGACCGACCCGGTCACCGGCTTTTTCCGCGACGGCTGCTGCAACACCGGCCCGATGGACCGCGGCCTTCACACCGTCTGCGTCCAGATGACGGCCGAGTTTCTGGCCCTGTCGAAATATCTTGGCAACGACCTGTCCACCCCCCGGCCCGAATACGGGTTCAAGGGCCTGAAACCCGGCGACCAGTGGTGCCTTTGCGCCAGCCGGTTCCTGCAGGCGCATGACGAAGGGGCCGCCCCAAAGGTCCGGCTGGCCGCGACGCATCAGGCCACGCTTGCCATCGTCCCGCTTGATGTCCTGCGGCAATACGCCACCGACTGACAGGGTGGACTCGCCCCCTGCCCGGCGCGACAACCGACAGATGATCCCGCCCCGCTTTGCCGTGACCGAAGACCAGATCGACCGCGTCGTCGCGTCGTTCTACGATGCGGTCCGCAGCCATCCCGGCCTTGGCCCGGTCTTTGCCGCCCATGTCACCGACTGGCCCCGGCACGAGGCGAAGATCGCCTGCTTCTGGCGCAACGCGATCCTGCATGAACGCGGCTATGACGGCAATCCGCTGGCCGTCCACCGCGCCGCAGGCAACGTCCGCGCCGGGATGTTCGACGTCTGGCTGGGTCTTTTTGACAGCGTCCTGCGGCATGAACTTCCCGCCGACACCGCCGCTGCCTGGTCGGCGCTGGCCCACCGCATCGGACGCGGCCTGATGTTCGGGATGCAGGAAACGACCGGCGCGCCGCTACTTCGCTGACATCACGCTGGCGGACGCCACATCGGGCATCGGGCGCACCGCCCCGTCGTCGCGCATCAGATCGTCAATGAACAGCGACAGCAACTGCGGCCGCCCGGTCACCCCCGCCTTGCGGTAGATCGCGTTGGTCTGCGCCTTGACCGTGCCTTCGCTGGTCGACCGCAGCGCCGCGATTTCCGCCGTGGACAGCCCCTTGATCGCGAACAGCGCCACGTCCTTTTCCGACGGGGTCAGCGCCCATTCGGCAAACCGTTCCTGCAGCAGGTCCATGAATGCGCCCGACGCCCGGCGCAGCTGCTCCTCGGCCCTGTGCCGGTCGCGCAGCGCCCGGCGTAGCATCATGCCGCCGACGACCACCCCCAGAACAAGCCCAAGCGAGGCCCCGATCTCCATCAACTCGCGCAGTTCCCAGCTTAGAGGCGTCGTCTGGATGCCAAGCACCGAGGCCAGGATATCGGACACGAAGAAAATGGCGCAAAACGCCTGGACAAGGAAGATCGCGATGAACGGAGCGGCGCGCCTCAATCCCGGGACCGGAAGAACTGAACACCGTCACTCGTCGTCGTCATCATCGTCATCGTCATCGTCATCGTCATCATCGTCATCGTCGTCACTACCGCCGCCTTCGCCGCCATCGTCGTCGTCGTCGTCGTCGTCATCCCCGTCGCCGCCTTCACCGCCGTCTTCGCCATCGTCGTCATCGCCGCCGGTAGGGCCCTTGTCGTCGATGATGCCGATTTCGGCCTTGCTTCCGTCGATCGGGCTCCACAGATCGCGCAGAATCTCGCCGGTCTTGGGATTGACGATGATCTCGCGCGTGCCATCGCGGCGCGACGCGACAATCCGGACCCGGCCCAGCAGGGTCCGTTCCTGGACGACCGACCGGAACCCCTGTTTCTTCAGCTGCCGGATGATGCTTTCGACATAGCCTTCGGCCCGCGCCGCCGTTGCCGACGCCACCCCTGCCAGTCCGATCACGAAATCCCGCCGTCTCATCCGGATATCCTGCCATCCATTGTGGAACTATGTTCCAAGCCGAAGGCCCCGACAAGTGCGGGGCCTTCAACCGTTCTGTCAGACGACCTCAGTTGTCGTCGCCCTCGCTGTCATCGTCGTCGTCGTCATCATCGTCATCGTCGTCGTCATCATCGTCGTCGTCGTCATCATCGTCGTCGTCGTCATCATCATCGTCGTCGCCGTCGCCGTCATCGCCTTCGTCATCATCGTCATCATCGTCGTCGTCGCCGTCATCGCCTTCGTCGTCGCCTTCGTCATCGTCGTCGTCGCCGTCTTCAAAGTCGTCCTTGACGGTCTTGACTTCCTTGCCGACCTTGCCCGTTTCATCGCTGTCGGCAGTATCCTGCTCTTTCTTGATGATCGCTTGGGTCTCGTTGTCGTAGATCACCTCGACCTTGGTGGTGCCCTTGATCGCTTCGACCTTGGTCTGGGTTGGACCGACCTTGACTTCGACGTAGTCGTAGCCTTCCGCCAGATAGGCATCGGCCAGCGCCGACGGGTCAATCGCGGCAAAGGCCATGTTTGCCGACAGCGCCACGGCAGCGGTGTACAGCATCAGCCTGCTTTTCAGTTTCATCGGTCCGTCTCCTTTCGGGTTTATCGTGAGCAGCCCCAGCGCCGCAGCGTCGGTCTTGGGCATGTCACAAGGAACGTCCGGATCGCCCAGTCAGGCCATTGACCGGGGGTTTAGTCCATGTCGCATAAGCCGCAAGTTGGTGCGCATAAACCCAGGTTTATGGCAAAAGGCCCGCAGCTTGCGCCACGGGCCCCCCGAACCTGCGTCTTCACTTTTGCCAGGGTCAGACCTTCATGGTCACGCCCAGGTGCTTGGCCACCGTGAAGATATCCTTGTCCCCGCGTCCGCACATGTTCATCACGATGATCTGGTCCTTTGGCAGGGTCGGGGCCAGCTTCATC
The DNA here is from genome assembly GCA_029567145.1 of Pseudomonadota bacterium. Lineage (GTDB taxonomy): Bacteria > Pseudomonadota > Alphaproteobacteria > Rhodobacterales > Rhodobacteraceae > Tabrizicola. Next base: position 696 of record JAKQLM010000428.1, on the reverse strand, counting down.
ACCTGCGCAAGGGCGTGGCTCGGCTCCAGCGCCGGGATGATTCCCTCCAGCCGACAGCACAGCTGAAACGCCTCCAGCGCCTCGGCGTCGGTGATGCTGACATATTCCGCGCGGCCCACGTCATGCAGCCAGGAATGCTCTGGCCCGATGCCGGGATAATCCAGCCCCGCGCTGATCGAGAACCCTTCCAGGATCTGCCCGTCATTGTCCTGCAAAAGATACGTCCGGTTGCCATGCAGCACACCCGGGCGCCCCCCCGTCAGCGAGGCGCAATGCTCCATCCGGTCGTCCACGCCCTTGCCGCCCGCCTCGACCCCGACAATGCGGACCGAAGGGTCATCCAGGAACGGAAAGAACAGCCCCATCGCGTTCGACCCGCCGCCGATGGCCGCGACGACCACGTCGGGCAGACGGCCCTCGCCCACTTGTTCCGCAAGCTGCCAGCGGACCTCCTTGCCGATGATCGACTGGAAATCCCGCACCATCGCCGGATAGGGATGCGGGCCCGCCACGGTGCCGATGCAGTAGAAGGTGTCGCGCACGTTGGTCACCCAGTCGCGCAACGCGTCATTCATCGCATCCTTCAGCGTGCCCCGGCCACTGGTCACCGGGATAACCTCGGCGCCAAGCAGCTTCATCCGGAACACGTTCGGCGCCTGGCGTTCGACGTCATGCGCGCCCATGTAGACCACGCAT
>JAKQLM010000418.1 GCA_029567145.1 Pseudomonadota bacterium | reverse complement strand
AAGGTCGAGGGCGGTGGTGATCTCCAGGGGGGCAAGATGCTCGATCCCCAGAAGATGGCGGGCGCGGAAGGCCATGGTCGTCCCCTTGTCCGGTTTCCCTCTCTATCGCAAAGGCCGCAGGGCGCGGCAAGGGAAAGGCTCGTCGATGACTGCGTCACTCCTCGCAGGCGGCCTGCCGATGAGGAGACGAAGTCGAACGAAGAGGTGTCACTTGCGCTTCAGATGTTCTTCCAGCCGCGGCATGATCTCGACGAAGTTGCAGGGCCGATGGCGGCTGTCCAGTTGGGGTTTCAGGATCTCGTCCCAGGCATCGCGGCAGGCGCCGGGGCTGCCGGGCAGGGCGAAAAGATAGGTCCCGCCCGCCACGCCCCCCGTCGCGCGGCTTTGCACCGCGCTGGTGCCGATCTTCTGCATGCTGACGATGGTGAAGACCGTCCCGAAAGCCTCGATTTCCTTTTCATAGAGCTCGCGGTGGGCTTCGACGCTTACGTCGCGCCCGGTCAGGCCGGTGCCGCCGGTGGTCAGGATCACATCAACCGTGGGGTCGGCGATCCAGCCTTTCAGCCGGGCGACAATGGCCGGACGGTCATCCGGAACGATCCCGCGACCGGCCAGCACATGACCCGCCTGCGCCAAGCGTTCGACCAATGTGTCACCGGATTTGTCCGTCTCGGGCGTGCGGGTGTCGCTGACGGTCAGCACGGCAATGCGGACGGGATGGAAGGGCAGGCTTTCGTCGATGCGGCTCATCGTCAACTCCGGGGCATCAGGGCCAGCCGCAGGGCCAGCGCGCCGAAGATTGTGGCGCTGATCCGGGAAAGCCAACGCGACAGATTGGCCGATTTCGCCACCCGTTGGCCGATGGAGCCTGCGAACGTGCCCACCGCCCCGTTGACGATCAGTCCGCCAAGGCTGAACACCACCCCCAGTGTCAGGAACTGCGGCAGGATCGCGCGACTGGGGTCAACGAACTGCGGCAGGAAGGCCAGGATGAACAGGATCACTTTGGGATTCAGAAGGTTGACCATCAGTCCCTGCCAGAAAGCCCGCGACGTCGAGGTCGGGGTCACCTGCGCTTCGGTCGCAAAAGGCGATGACCGCAGCGCCCCGACCGCAAGCCACAACAGATAGCCGACGCCGAGCCAGCGGATCGCCTCGAAGGCCGCCGGATGGGCCGCGACCAGTGCGCCAAGTCCCAAGGCAGCCAGCAACGTGTGAACCATGCCACCCAAAGCGATCCCGAAATTCGCCGCCATCGCCGCGCGGCGGCCCGACTTCAGGCCCTGGCCCAGGCAGAACATCATGTCTGCGCCCGGCGTCAGGTTAAGCGCAAGGCCTGCCGGGACAAAGGCCAGAAGGGTGAGGGGGTCAACGGGAAGGATCACGCAAGCCTCGCTTTCAGGGACAGAAGATCCGCCCAAGCCTCACGCTTGGCGGCGGGATTGCGCAGAAGATA
>JAKQLM010000406.1 GCA_029567145.1 Pseudomonadota bacterium | reverse complement strand
GATTCTCGCGGCCTTTGGACTCAACGGGTTAGGCGCGGGCGTTCACGGGTTGGTAAGCCGTGCAACCGGGGTGTGGGGAAAGCGGTTTGCGACGGGAGGGTATGCCTTCACTGACGGTCGGCGGAAATGGCCCGGGGCGGGCGCTGGTCCGGCCCCGGGGGCATCAAGCCGAAAGCAGCACCGGAAGCGGGCAGTCGCCGTCCAGCACCGTTCCGGTGACGCTGCCGAAGATGATCTCGTGCAGCGGCGAATGGCGGACGGCCCCGGCGACGATGAGGTCGGCCCCGGCCGTCGTGGCGGCGTCGAAAAGGGCTTCATGGATCGCCCGGCCCTTCCGCGGGATGTCCTGGAACTCGGCCTTGAAGCCGTGGCGGACCAGGTGATGCGCAGCCTCGATCCCGGACTGGCCCATCCGAAGCTCTTTGTCATCGGTCACGCGGGCGACGATGGCTTCGCTGCCTGCAGGCAAGACCGCGATGGCCTGCTGCATCGCGTGCGCCGCAACATGGGTGCCGTCCCAGGCGATCAGAGTGCGGCGCGGCAGGCGGACAGCGCCCTTGCGCGGCAGGATGACCAGCGGTCGGCCCGAGTCGAACAGGGCTGCATGGGCCAGCAGGCGTTCACCCACGAGGGGGCCGGGCTGACCCGAAAGAATGCCAAGGTCAGCGACCTTCAAGTGATCGGCGAACACGTCGCCGATCCCGTAGGCAAAGCTGCTGCGGTCGATGACCGTGATGGGGACCCCTACCCGATCGGCAAGCGCGGCAACGACCGGGTGCAGGGCGGCAAGGCCTGCCTCCTCACCGGAGGCCTGCATTTTCGCACTCAGCACATCAACCGGAAAGGTCAGAAGCATGACACGAGCCTTGAATTCACCGGCCCAATCAAGGGCAAGAGACAGGCTGGCAGAGCCGGCCTCGATATCAGACGGTTGGGCATACGTGACAATTGATCTGACCGGCACCTGACAATCCTCCTTAATGATTTCCATCGTTCAGGTGGGGACTGCCAGCGCTGATCACAAGGTCGTGCCCTGTCGGGAGGCGAAGGGAATGCAAAGAAGAACCCGCCGGAATCCCCTGTTCAGCTTGCGCCCGTGGATTGCATCACGATCCCGCTCCGGGCATCATGGCGCACCTTGTGCTTCTGACTGGAATGGCCATGAAACCAAAGCCTTACTACACCAGACCGACCCTTCCGGCGCTTCTGTTCGGGTGTGGCCTTTTCTGCCTTGCGCCCGCGTTCGCCCAAACTGCCCCGAACTATCAGGACCCGGCGTTTCTGGACGCGGTCGAGGTCATCACGGATGAGGAGTTGGCAGTCGTGCTTACGGAGCTTGGGCCGCGGGTGCCGGACGAGCTTGTCCCGATCTCGAAGGCAGAGGGCATGTTCCGGCTTCCGGGCAAGGTCGGGACCCTTTACCATTTTCATGTCGGCGACCCGGCTTCGGACGGTGTCCTTGGCAACGCCTTCGCCTTCATGGAGGGGGGGAAGCTGAGACAATGGTATCACTTCGGCGATCAGCCATGGGCACGGATCGCTGGTGTCACGGCGGCGGCGGGCGACCGGCAAAACGCCCTGCTGGAGCGTCGGTCGGTTGTTGACGGGGTTCTGACCGTCGATCTGGACGAAGTCGAATTCGGCCACAACTGGGCTCAGGTGGTCAGCACGCTGTCCAGAGTGCTGGTTGACGGATGCGGCGCGGAACCCCCGACACAGCGCCAGGCGGCAAAAGTGATGTTCGGCTTTTCTGGCTTGCGGACCGAGGTCGTCGAGCAGGCCTGTCCTTGAGGGCGGGCACTGGCGCGGGCTGGGCCGCATAACGTCTGACCAGCGCCAGGCGCCCCCACAGCAGATCGCCCAAAAGAAAACCCCCGCCCATCTTGCGATGGGCGGGGGCTTTGTCTGTCGCGATGGGCCGTCGATCAGTCGCGGCTTTCCACGGTGTCGACCAGGCCGGTGTCGATCTGATCGTCAAAGCCGGTGTCCATCACCTCCATCGGAGCGGCGAGGGCTGCGGCTTCTTCAGCATCGGACCGGCGCGCTTCGATCACGGTCTGGTCGCGGTCGGACGCGATCTTCTTGACGCGGCTGGTCGCGCCACCGGTGCCCGCCGGGATCAGGCGGCCGACGATGACGTTTTCCTTCAGACCGACCAGCTTGTCGCGCTTGCCCTGGACCGACGCCTCGGTCAGGACCCGCGTGGTTTCCTGGAACGACGCCGCCGAGATGAAGCTGCGGGTCTGCAGCGACGCCTTGGTTATGCCCAGAAGGACCGGCTCGGCCTTCGCCTCACGACCGCCACGGGCGACCGACTTGGCGTTTTCTTCGTCCAGCTCGATCTTCTCGACCTGTTCGCCCTTCAGAAGCGTGGTGTCGCCACCGTCCAGGATCTCGAACTTCTGCAGCATCTGGCGAACGATGACTTCGATGTGCTTGTCGTTGATCTTCACGCCCTGCAGACGGTACACGTCCTGCACTTCGTCGATCATGTAGTTGGCAAGCGCCTCGATCCCCATGATCCGCAGGATGTCGTGCGGAGCCGGGTTGCCGTCCATGATGTAGTCGCCCTTCTGGACGAAGTCGCCTTCCTGAACCGGAATGTGCTTGCCCTTGGGGATCATGTATTCGACGGCGGTC
>JAKQLM010000400.1 GCA_029567145.1 Pseudomonadota bacterium | reverse complement strand
GTCGTCCGGGTCGTGGGTGACCAGCAGGACCAGCGCCCCGGTCTCGTCCGCCACCTGCCGAACAAGCTCCAGCATGTCCTGCCGCAAGGCAGGGCCAAGCGCGGCAAACGGCTCGTCCAGCAACAGCATCGGCCGTGCCCGTAACAAGGCCCGCGCCAGAGCCGCCCGGCTGGCCTGACCGCCGGAAAGCTGTGCTGGGCGCCGATCTCCCAGGCCGGGAAGGCCAACGCGATCCAGGGCGGCGCTGACGCTGGTCCACTCTGGCCCGGAAAGCCGCAGGTCGGGCCGCACCCCAAGTCCAAGGTTCTGCGCCAGCGTCAGGTGTGGAAACAGGTTCTGGTCCTGAAACAGGATCGTCACCGGACGGTCGCCCGGGGCCAGCGCGCCAAGGTCCTGCCCCTTCCAGCGCACAGCCCCCCCGGTCGCGGCCAGGAACCCGGCGATCCCGGCCAGCAGCGTGGACTTTCCCGACCCTGACGGCCCCATGATCGCAACCCGCTCTCCTGCTGCTGCGGACCAATCGGCGGTCAGGTGAAAGCTGTCCTGGGTCAGCGTCAGGCGGTCAAGCTGCAGCATGGCGGCCTCCGGTATCAAAGGCCCAGAACAGGGCAAAGGACAGGCTGACCAGGATCAGCGCAGCGCTGGCCGCGGCGTCCATCCGGTAGGCTCCGGTCAACTGGCTGACGACCAGCGGCAAGGTGGCCTGTCGGTCCCCGGCAAAAAGCGCAATCGCACCAAGATCCCCCATCGACAGCGCGGCGGCAATCCCGGTCCCGAAGCCCAGGGGTCGCGCCAATCGCGGAAGGATGACCCATCGCAGACGCGGCCACCCGGTCAGCGACAAGCTGTCGGCCAGCCGCCCGTAATCCGCCAGCACTGTCCTGACCTCGGGCAGAAGGATGCGATAGAGGTAGGGGAGGGCCAGGGCGATGTTGACCAGGACCGTCACGGGTAGCGCGAGTTTCATTGGCGAAACAAAGGGTTGCGCAATCAGGAAAAGCCCGGTGCCAAGGACGAGGCCCGAGCTTGCCAGCGGCAGGGTCGCTGCAGCCTCGATCAGGGGACGTGGCCGCATCGCAGCAGCCAGGGCCAGGGTCAGCGCCGCCACAGAGCAAAGCAGCGCCGAGGTCAACGCCACCGCCACTGACCGCGCCGCCGCTGGCAGCACCGATGGCGGCAAGTCGGCAAGCCCCGGCAGGCCGCGCAGCATGACCGCAAGCAACGGGCCAAGGAGGAAGACCGTCACCAACCCCAGAAGGCCGACGTCACCAACGCGACGCCAGCCCTTCGGGGCGTCCAGCGCGGTGTTTCGGTCCAATCCGGCCCCAAATCCCGCCTGCCGTGTGACGACCCAGGCGGCCAAAGCCACCCCTGCACAAATCAGGACCTGAACACCGGCCAGCCCCGCTGCGCGCGAAAGGTCAAAGTCGAACCTGACGGCCTGATAGATGGCAAGCTCGATCGTGGTCGCCGCCGGACCGCCGCCCAGTGTCAGGACGACGGCAAAGCTGGTCAGGCAGATGACCAGAACGACCAGAGCCACGCCGGGCAGGACTTCCCGCAGCATCGGAAGCTCAAGGTGGCGAAAGGTCTCCCATGGTCCGAAACCAAGGGATCGCGCCAGCCGGATGCGCTCCGCCGGGATCGTGCGCCACCCTTGCAGGATCATCCGGGTGGCCAGCGGCAGGTTCAGAAACACATGGGCCAGAAGCACACCCTGGAGGCCGTACAGGGAAAAGGGCGGCAATCCAAAAGCTTGCAGCCCCGTATTGACGATGCCAGAGCGTCCGAAGACCGCCAGCAGACCCAGCACCGCAACGACTGCGGGCAGCAGGAACGGTGCCCCCATCAGTGTGATCAAAGGCCCGCGACCAGGAAAGCTGCGCCGCGCCAGAGCCCGGGCGACTGGAATGGCAAAAAGGGTCGAGATCAGGGCCGACAGGGAGGCCTGAACGACCGTAAACCGGATCGCCGCCCAGTCCGCCGGGCCAAGCGAAAGCCCCGCCCCCCGCCAGGCCACGGCGGCAAGCGGGGCGGCGACCAGCGCCAGCAGCAAGGCCGCCAGCGCCGGGGCCGGGCTTAGCGGGACAGCGCGGCTTGCCATTCGGCCAGGGCTGCGTCACGGGCGGCTTGGGCTTCCCCTGGGGTCAGAAGAAGCGACTTTGTCGGGCGGAACGTGTCGAACCCGTCAGGCAGGCCCGCCGCCGGGGTGACGGCGGGATACATCCAGTTGGTTTGGGGAATGGCCGACTGGAACGCGTCGGTCAGCATGAAATCCAGGAACTGATCGGCCAGCGCGGGCTGGTCGGTCGCAGCCAGTTTCCCGGCGACCTCGATCTGCATGTAGTGGCCTTCGTCGAACAGGGCGGCAGCCTTGGTGTCATCACTTTCTGCAACCAGGTGATAGGCGGGGCTGGTGGTGTAGGACAGGACCATGTCGGCCTCGCCTTCCAGGAACAGGCCGTAGGCCTCGGACCAGCCGGGGGTGACGGTCACGATGTTGTCCGACAGGTCCTGCCAGAGGGTCGCGGCCTGGTCGCCGTGGGCGGCCTTGACCCAGAGGAGAAGCCCCAGGCCGGGGGTGGAGGAACGGGGGTCCTGGATCACGATCCGGAGGTCGGAGGCGGCGAGGGCCTTGAAGCTTTTGGGGGGGTCGGGGAGCCTTGTCTTGTCGTGGACAAAGGCGAACCAGCCCCAGTCGAAGGGCAGGAAGGTCGGATCAGTAAAGTCGACCGGCAGGGTGGTGGTCGGATTTTTCCCATGTGGGGCAAAGAGTTGCGTGGCGGTTGCGGCGGCGATGAGGCTGGTGTCGAGCCCAAGGACGATGTCGGCGTCGGAGGTTTTGCCTTCCAGCTGGATGCGGGCCAGAAGGGCGGCGCCGTCGCCTGCGGGGACGAATTGCAGGTCGCAGGCGCAGGTCGCCTCGAACGCCGCCTCGATGGCCGGGCCGGGCCCCCATTCGGAGGTGAAGCTGTCGTAGGTCAGCACGGTGAGGACGGGAGTTTCTGCCATGGCCTGAGAGGCAATGGTCAGAAGGCCCGCAGCAAGGAGTTGTTTTTGCATCATATTCTCCATGTTGCGACGGATTGGTCGGGGATGGAGAACCCATGCACCTTCCCTCCGCCGGTATGATCCGGTTCAGGTTCGACGGGTTCGCTTTCGCATCTCAGCCTTTTGAGGGGCTCCCCGAGGTGAGGCGGAAGATAGGGGAAAGCAGGGGAGGTGCAAGGGGCGTTGCGTTGCCAGAGGGTATTGCATGCGGGGCGGCAAAGACGGCAGGTCCGCGATCGCGGTGTTAACCCTTTGTTCTGATGAGGAAAATGTCGTCTTGAAACCGTCTTTCCGGCGTCTTCCTTCTGTCTCTACGCGCGGAAGACGAAAGCGGCGTTAACCAGTGCGCAGGCGGGCTGCGAATCGGGTGCTTAACGGTATGCGGCTGTCATCAAACGGAGCGCGTGCCGCGCAAGCCTTTTGTCTCGCCTCTGTGCGCGAAGGGCGCACAACCGGCTTGGTCATTGGGGGCGCTTCGCCCCCCAAACCCCCAGAGAGTATTTGCAAAAGAGCAAATGGCTTGGTTCGGGGTTATTCGCGGCGGAGGTAGAGGGTCCCGTTCGGTTCGCCGTTCATGTCTTCGGTGAAGCCGAGAGCCACGAGCGCCGGGGCTAGTTTCTGCCGGGCGGCGGCGAGTTCCGAGGGGTCGAGGAACGGGACGTGGATGCGGCGGATGCCGGTCAGGGCGGATTCGGGCAAGGCGTCCGGCGGCAGGAGCGGGCCGGAGAGGCGGAGGACCTGGGGTTGTGCGTTGGCGAGGAGTTTCGTCAGGCCGGACCAGATGCCGTCGGGGTTGAGGGTGGCCCCTGACCAGGCGATGCCGGTCGGTGTGTCGAGGTTCAGCGCGGCGATGCGGCGGGACATCGTGAGGAGGGCGGGGCGTTCGTCGTGGATCGTGACCTGCAACTCGGGGTTGGCGGCGCGGGCGCGCAGGGCGACGAAGCCGATGCCGCAATCGAGGTCGAGGAGCCTTGTGCAGCCGGTCATGAAGCCCGCGATGTTGCGGGCGTGGCGGCGGTCGAACTTGCCGGACTTCAGCACCTCGAGCGTGGCGGCGGTGAAGATGCGGGGGTCGAGCGGGATTTTCAGGGTTTGGTTTTCGACCAGCTCCAGCGGGATGTCCTGCGACAGGTCGGCAGAGCCGGAAACATAGGGCGAGGCGAAGGCCGAGCCCCAGCCGGGCGGCGGCGGGGTACGGCGGTCTTCTTTCGGCTTGTCGTTGCGGCGCTGTTCCAGCTTGGTCTGGACGGCCTTCACCGCCTCGGGGTCGCGAGCTTTCGGCGGTTTGGCGACGACCTGACTGATCGGCACATTGGAGGCGTCGACCAGTTTCTGCACATAGGCCTGATAGTCGGGGGATT
>JAKQLM010000386.1 GCA_029567145.1 Pseudomonadota bacterium | reverse complement strand
GCGCTGATGTCCATCGCCGACCGCGTGCTTGAGGCCGAGGTTGCCTGGCCCCTGGCGCGGGCCATCTGGCGGGCGCGGATCGAAAAGGCTGCTCCGGGCTTTCTGGCCTTCAGCGCCGATACGGGTGGCAAGCCGGTGCTGGTCGAAGAACGGGGCGCGGTTACCCTGCAAGGCCAGGACTTCACCCTGAAGGGCAAGCCCGACCGCATCGACATGCTGGACGACGGGCGGTTGTTGATCATCGACTACAAGACCGGCGCGCCACCATCGGCGGAACAACAAAAGCATTTCGACCGGCAGCTTTATCTTGCCGCCGCGATGGCCGAGAACGGCGCCTTTGCGGGCCTGCCGCTGGCCGAAGTGGCAAAGCTGGCCTATGTCGGGGTGAAGGCGGATTTCAAGGTCAGCCCTGTCGATCTTGAACCCGGCGAAGTGACCAGGGTCTGGGAGGAATTCAAGGATCTGATTGCCGCCTATGCCCGCCCGACCCGTGGCTATTCGGCCCGCGCGGCGATGGCCAAGGACAGCGACGCCTCGGATTATGACCACCTGTCGCGCTTTGGCGAATGGGATGAAACTGCGGCTGTGACGCCCGAGGATCTGGCATGACCATCACTCCGGCCTTTCTGGCCCAGACCGAGGCGGCGCATCCTGAACGCAACACCTGGCTGTCGGCGAATGCCGGTTCCGGCAAGACCCGCGTCCTGACCGACCGGGTGGCACGCCTGCTGCTGAACGGGGTCGAACCGCAGCACGTGCTGTGCCTGACCTATACCAAGGCCGCCGCGTCCGAGATGCAGAACCGCCTGTTCCAGCGGCTGGGTCGATGGGCGATGAAGCCCGACGATGACTTGCGCCGCGATCTGCTGGAATTGGGCGAACTTGACCTGTCGGCCCAGCGCCTGTCCCGCGCCCGCCAGCTTTTCGCCCGCGCGATTGAAACGCCGGGCGGCCTGCGCATCCAGACGATCCACAGCTTCTGCGCCAGCCTTCTGCGCCGCTTTCCACTGGAGGCGGGCGTGCCCCCCGGCTTTACCGAGCTGGACGACCGCGCCGCCCGCCAGATGCGCGCCGAGATTGTCGAGGAAATGGCCGACGGCGCGCAGGCCGCAGTGGTCCGCCGCCTGACCGAGGTGCAGAACGGCGAGGATTTCGGCAAGCTTGTCGAACAGATCGCCAGCCATCGCGCCGCCTTTGGCAAAGGCATCAGCCGGGCAGACGCCCTTGCCCTTTTCGACCTGCCGTCCGAGGTGAGCGACGCGCATTTCGTGCGGATTGCCTTCCGCGGTGGTGAAGACTGGCTGGTTGCCCAGTGCCTTCCGCTGTTGCGCGCCGGGTCGGCGACGATGCAGGACCTTGCACATTCGCTGGCGGGCCTGCGGTTTGACGCCCCGGGGCGGGGCGAGCTTGCAGTGCTGCAAGACTGCCTTCTGAAAAAGGACGGCCAGCCCAATTTTGCCAAGGTTCCGACCACCAAGGTCCGCACGGCGATGGGGGATCTGGTCCAGGACTTTGACGATTTCATGCAGCGTGTCGCCGATGCGCGGG
>JAKQLM010000370.1 GCA_029567145.1 Pseudomonadota bacterium | reverse complement strand
GAACTTGATGAAGCCGGGTTTCGTCACTTCGTCGCGGACCATGACAAGCACGCCCCGGTCGGCCACCAGGTAGCCGCGCCGGAAGTCGCCGAAGGCGATGGAAAACGCCCCGGAGGCAATCGCCGGCATGTCCTCTGCGATGATCACCGGATAGCCCAGCAGCGTCGGGGGCTGGCCCGCCACCAGGCTGTCAGACCAGAGGAAGCGGCCTTCCGAGTCCTTCAGCTTGCGCACGGCCCCGGCCGTCGCGCTGTTCATCATCCAGACCGCGTCTTTCCGGTATCCGGCCCGCAGCGAGTAGACTAGGTCGACAAGCTTGTCGCCCGCGTTCGGCGCGGCGGCAAAGGCCCCATCCGCTCCGGTCGCCAGATACTGCAGCGTCCCGAAAGTGCGGGCCGAGTCGGCTTCCGTGGTCGGGGTGGACCCGGTCAGGAAGCCAGAGGGCTTGGTGACGCCGTTGCCAGCGACAAATGCCGCGCCTTCCTTGACCGCAAATTCGGTGACGATGGTCTCTTTCAGCCATGCCTCCAGGTCGAAACTGGCGTCCTCCAGGACGTGCCGGGTGACCGTGGCGTAGGCATAGATTTCGCCGAAGGACGGGCTGACGTAGCCCAAGTCCTGCGTTTCGGTCTCGGCGCGCGTCCCGGTCTCTCCCGTCCAGCCAGAGGCAGCACCCCGAAGGCCGATCAGCTTGCGATAGTCCGGCGAGTCCGTCTGCACCACCTCGGCCACCGAACGCACGGGCGAGATATCCCGCAGCTGGTTCATGACGATGTTGGTGATTTCGGTCGGCACCGCGAAACCGCCTTTCGGCCCCTCGGTCCCGCTCATGGCCTTGGCCTCGATGCCCTGCCCGGTGAGCATGGCGTTGACGAAAGCGGTCTTCACCTCGGAGTTTTCGGAACGGCCACCGATCCCGCCGCGCGGGCGGTTGGCCTTGATTTCCAGATCCTCAAGCCGCTTCTTCAGATCGGTCATCGTGGTGTTGAGGGCGTCGACGCTCTCGCCCTTCTTCACGGCCTCGGCCGTCTTGCGCTCGATCTCGGCCAGGGCCTTGGTGATCTCGGCCAGGTCGTCGTCGCCCTCGCGGGTTTCCAGCTGCGGGGCACCCCGAAGGGCGGCAACGCTGCGGGCCAGTTTGCTGTCGTGCTTGGTCATTGCTCTGCCTTTCAAAGCTTGTCTGCCGTCCGGCGAAGTTTCTTCGCCAGCTCGGACATGGTGGAGGGCGTCGCGCCCGGTTTGGTGAGTGCCGGGAAGCCCCCGGCTGCAGCTTTCGTCGCGGCCGCACGGGGAAGCCCCGCCGCCCGCAGAAGTGTTTCCAGGTCGCGGGCGCTCTTGATCTCAGCAACCCGCGCCTCTGTGCGGGCAGGGATCGCCACCAGCGAGATTTCCCACAGGTCTGCCTTGGTAATCCGCCGCCCGCCATCCTTGCGGCGCTCTGCCGCCTGCAGGATAAAGCCAATCGACAGGCCCCGGATCGCACCTTGCTTGATCAGCGAAACCGCCTCTCGCCCACGCAAGGTGCAA
>JAKQLM010000368.1 GCA_029567145.1 Pseudomonadota bacterium | reverse complement strand
GCGCTGCACCGGGCTGCGAACCGCCTGCGGGCCAGGGGCATCCTGTACCCCGACTTTGGTCGCAAGAGCGTTGCACATCACCTGCTGCTGCCGTTGTGCGAAAGACCGGACCGGCTGCCGCCCAGGTCGCTGGTCGATCTGGGCGGCCCCGAGGCTGCGGTGGAAAAGGCGTGGCAGGCGTGGAACGCCACCTGTGACGCGGCCCTGACGCGGCCCCCGGATGTGCTGCTGCTGTCAAGCGAGCTGTTGATCCACCAGACCAGCGCCAAGGCCAAGGTCCGGCTGGCGCGCAGTCTGGCCGAACTGTCGACCGTGGTGACGCCGATCCTGTATGTCCGCGATCCGGTGGCGCATTACCGGGCGCGGCTGCAGGAATGGCTGAAGTCCGAAAGCGCGCCGCTGCCGCCGACGCGCCTTCACCTGCGGGAGGCGATCACCGATACCGAGGCGGCCTTTGCCGCCGCCATGCAGCTTGTCGCCTTTGACCGGGCGACCCTGCACGGCGGCGACATCACCGCCGATTTCGCCACCCGCTTTCTGTTGCCCTGGATCACCCCCGCCGACCTGCCCGCCCCGGTGGCCAATGTGGGCCTGTCCGCTGAAGCGCTGGTCCTGATCGCGCGGCTGCGCGCCAGGGGCGGCAACACGACCGAGGCCGCCCGGAGCGCGGCCCGGCTGATCCGGCCGCTGATGGCGCTGGACCGCAGCGATCCTCCGGACCGGGCGCTGACCTTGCTGCCCGAGGTCGAAGAGGCCGCATTGCGGGCCGCCACGTGTCACCGCTGGTTGGTCGAAACCGGACGCCTTGTGCTGCCCGGCCTTGATCCCGACCGGATCGACGGGTCCCCGGTTCCCGACTGGCTAAGGACCGCGCCGCCAGAGACGCTGTTTTCGCACGACGCCGACCGCCTCGACCGCCTGCTTCATGCGCTGAGCCTGTCGGACCCGGCGCTTCTGAAGCCGTAGGTCCCGGCGCGCGGCCGCCTTTTTGCGATTGCGATTTTCAGCGGCTGCCGTAGCCTGACACCATGACCGGAACACCGGCACGCCGCGGCTTTGGGGTAAGGGACGCGGCCCAACCAACGGGAGATTGCAATGACATCCATCAGACTGCTGGCCACCACCGCCCTGTGCGCGCTGACTGCCGTGACACCCGCCCTGTCCCAGGTGACCGAAATCGGCGCGCCCGAGGGGCAGGTGAACATCGTCGCCTGGCCGGGCTATATCGAGCGCGGCGAGGCCGACAAGGCCTTTGACTGGGTCACCAAGTTCGAAGCCGCAAGCGGCTGCAAGGTGAACGTCAAGACCGCGAACACCAGCGACGAAATGGTCGCGCTGATGAACGAAGGCGGGTTCGATCTGGTCACGGCCTCGGGCGATGCAAGCTTGCGTCTGGTGGCGGGCGACCGGGTGCAGCCGGTGAATGTGGACCTGATCCCGTCCTGGTCGACGGTCGATGACCGCCTGAAGGACGCGCCCTGGCACACGGTCGATGGCGTGCATTACGGCGTGCCCTACATGTGGGGGCCGAACGTCCTGATGTACAACACTGAGGTCTTCAAGGAACCGCCGACGTCGTGGAACGTGGTATTCGAAGAGCAGACCCTGCCCGACGGCCAGTCGAACAAGGGCCGGGTGCAGGCCTATGACGGCCCGATCCACGTGGCGGACGCGGCGCAATACCTGATGTTCCACAAGCCGGAACTGGGGATCACCTCGCCATACGAGCTGAACGAGGACCAGTACAAGGCGGCGCTGGACCTGTTGCGCGCTCAGCGCGAGCTGACCAGCCGCTACTGGCACGACGCCTTCATCCAGATGGACGACTTCAAGAACGAGGGCGTGGTGGCCTCGGGGTCGTGGCCGTTCCAGGTGAACCTCTTGAAGGCCGAGGGACTGCCGATCGCCTCGACCATCCCGCAAGAGGGTGCGACGGGCTGGGCCGACACGACGATGATGCATGTCGATGCGCAGAACCCGAACTGCGCCTATCTATGGATGGAGCATTCGCTGGCCTCGAACCTGCAGGCCGACCTGTCGGTCTGGTTCGGTGCCAACCCCTCGGTCCCCGCAGCCTGCACCGACGGGCGCGGGATGGCGACGGCGGAAAGCTGCACCGCGAACGGGCTGGACGATTTCGACAAGATCCGGTTCTGGACGACTCCGGTGTCGAATTGCAGCCTGGGCGACGGGGCCTGCGTGCCCTATTACCGCTGGGTCAGCGATTACATCGGCGTGATCGGCGGGCGCTGATCGCCTGATCGGAGGGTGGGCGAATCGCCCACCCTACTCTTGCGCATCGCGTCCTGACGGGCGCGCGCTTCCCATGTCCGGACCCTTCATGACAGTTGCCGTCGATTTCCAGAACGTTTCCCGCCATTTCGGCCCGGTGAAGGCCGTGGACGGTGTGGATCTGACCATCGCCGAGGGTTCGTTCTTCGCGATGCTGGGGCCGTCGGGGTCGGGCAAGACCACCTGTCTGCGGCTGATTTCCGGGTTCGAACAGCCAAGCGGCGGCGTGATCCGCATCTTTGGCGAGGATGTGTCGAATACCCCGCCGCATCTGCGCAACGTGAACACGGTGTTCCAGGATTACGCGTTGTTTCCGCACATGAACGTGCGCGACAACGTGGCCTACGGGCTGATGGTCAAGGGCATGGGCCGCGCCGCCCGGCATGCCAAGGCCGAAGCGATGCTGGCGCTGGTCCACCTTGACGCCTACGGCGACCGCAAGCCCGCGCAGTTGTCAGGGGGCCAGCGGCAACGGGTGGCACTGGCGCGGGCCTTGGTGAACGAGCCGCGCGTGCTGCTCTTGGACGAACCCCTTGGCGCGCTGGACCTGAAACTGCGCGAGGCGATGCAGGACGAGCTGAAGGCCCTGCAGAAACGCCTTGGCCTGACCTTTGTCTTCGTGACCCATGACCAGCACGAGGCCCTGTCGATGGCCGACAGCCTGGCTGTCTTCAACGAAGGTCGCATCGCCCAGATCGGCACGCCGCAGGACATCTACGACCGCCCCGCCACCCGGTTCGTGGCCGATTTTGTCGGGTCCTCCAACGTCCTGCCGCCCGCTCTGACGCAGCAACTCGGCTGCCCGGCCGAATGGGCATCCCTGCGCCCGGAAGCCACTCGCCTTGCCGCCACCGGCCCGCTGACCGGCACCGTCACCGCGCTGCGCTACCTTGGATCTGGCACCCGCGTCGTGGTCGATGCGAACGGAACCGAGATCGCCGCCATGGTCCCCGCCGGTCAACCCGTCCCGGCCGAGGGCGCGACCACGGCCATCGCCTTTGACCCGCAGGCGCTGCACCTGATGGGAGAGGCCTGATGCGCAAGCTCCTGGCAGCACCGTCGCAGGGGGCGCTGCCCCCCGCCTTCGGCTCCCCCCGGGATATTTGCTTCCAATGTGAAAGATCGTCCTTTCAGACTGGCCAAAATATCCCCGCCGGAGGCTCTGCCGTCCCCCACCCGCGCCCCGCAGCAGAGCCGGGCGCCCAAAATTCTTCCTTCAAGAATTTTGCCGGTCGAAGGGCACGGCGATGACCGCGCCCGCGATTCTGCCCGCGAAAGGCCTTGCCGACCGGTTGACCACGGTCTTCTGGCGGCATCCGCGCGTGCTTCTCGCCATACTTCTTACCCCGCCGCTTCTGTGGCTTGGCGTGGTTTATCTCGGCTCGCTTGCCGCGCTTCTTCTGCAGTCCTTCTACTCGATCGACGAGTTCTCGGGCGTGGTGAAAGAGGAATTCACGCTGAAGACCTATGGCGAGCTGCTGCGCCCGTCGAACTTTGACATTCTGGTGCGCACCGTGACCATGGCTGCCGCCGTGACGCTGGCTTGCGCCGTGCTGGCCTTTCCCATCGCCTATTTCGCGGCCCGCTATGCCAAGGGGCACTGGAAGGCGGCATTCTATCTGGGGGTCATGCTGCCCTTGTGGTCCAGCTATCTGGTCAAGGTCTATGCCTGGAAGCTGATCCTGGCCAAGGAGGGCATCATCGGCTGGGCGGCAGAGCAGACCCATAGTTCGTGGATCATCGACGGGTTGCTGTCGATCCCGGGGATGGGGGGCTCGTCGCTCTCGACCTCTCCGCTTGGGACTTTC
>JAKQLM010000343.1 GCA_029567145.1 Pseudomonadota bacterium | reverse complement strand
GGAGCCGGGGCAGGACCGCGTGGCCATGGTTGCCGCGATCATGACCGAGGTCGGCCTCGACCCGGCGGCGATGGGCCGCTATCCGCATGAGTTTTCCGGCGGCCAGCGCCAGCGCATCGCCATCGCCCGGGCGATGATCCTGCGGCCCAAACTGGTGGTGCTGGACGAACCGACCAGCGCGCTGGACATGACCGTGCAGGTCCAGATCGTGGAACTGTTGCGCGCGCTGCAGCGCAAGACCGGCCTGGCCTATATCTTCATCAGCCACGATCTGCGGGTGATCCGGGCCATGGCGCACAAGGTGATTGTCATGCAGGCCGGCGATGTGGTGGAAACCGGCGATTGCGCGACTGTGTTTACCAACCCTTCATCGGGTTATACCAAGGCTTTGATGGCGGCTGCCTTCGGACCCTGACCCTTGAAACTTCTGTTCGTTCACCAGAACTTCCCGGCGCAGTTCCTGCATCTCGCGCCCGAGATGCAGCGACTTGGCCATGATGTCCGGGTGATCACCGATGCGACGAACCCGACGCGGATGGCGCTGCCGATCCTGCGCTATGACTTCAAGGCCGAACCCGTCGAACCAAAGCACACGCGACTTGGCCGCACTTACACCACGATGAGCGACCGGGGCGTGATCGTCGCCCGTTTCGCCCGCAAACTGCGCGCCGAAGGCTATGTGCCGGACGTGATCTTCGGCCATTCCGGCTGGGGCGAGACGCTGTTTCTGAAAGAAGTCTGGCCCGAGGCCAAGTTGCTGGTCTATGCCGAATTCTACTATCGCGGGCGCGGGGCCGACAGCGGGTTCGACCCCGAACATCAGGTCTCGAACTTTGATCAGGTGATGATCGCCCAGGGTCGCGCGGCTTATCTGGGGCAGGCGCTGGCCCATGCCGACAAGGGGGTCTCGCCAACCCATTGGCAGGCCAGCACGCATCCCAAACCGCTGCTGCACCATGTCGAGGTGATCTTTGACGGGGTGAACTGCGACCGGCTGGCCCCCAATCCGGGCGCAAGCTTTGCCCTGCCGGATGGCCGCGTGCTGACCCGCGGGGACGAGGTGCTGACCTTCGTCAACCGCAACCTTGAACCCTATCGCGGCTACCACATCTTCATGCGCGCCCTGCCGGACGTGCTGGCCGCCCGGCCGAAGGCGCAGGTCGTGATCGTCGGCGGCGACGGGGTCAGCTATGGCGCTGCCCCAAAGGAAGGGACCTGGAAGGACATCTTCCTGAACGAGGTCAAGGACCGGCTGGACCTGACCCGGGTGCATTTCACCGGCAAGGTGCCTTATGACCACCTGGTCGACCTGCTGCATGTCAGCCGGGCGCATGCCTATCTGACCTATCCGTTCGTCCTGTCCTGGTCGATGGTCGAAACCCTGGCGGCCGGAACGCTGGTCGTGGGGTCGAACACCGCCCCGGTGGCCGAGGTGATCAAGGACGGCGTCAACGGGCGGCTGGTCGACTTTTTCGACGTCAAGGGCTGGTCGGCGGCCCTGACCGATGCGCTGGCCCGGCCCGAGGCTTATGACGGCATGCGTCAGGCGGCGCAGCAAATGGCGCGGGAACGCTATGACCTGAAGACCGTCTGCCTGCCAAAGCAGATCGAGCTTTTGACCCGGCTGGCGCGATCCTAAGCGATTTCTTCAAAGAAATCGCACCGGAGCCTTCAAAGGCTCCGAACCGGAATTTTCAAAAATTCCGGTGCCCTACACCGCCGAAGAATGCCGTGCCTGCGCCGTGTCATAGGCGTCGAAGGCGCGGGCGATCATCCGGGTCAGCGGGCGGGCCTTTTCGGGGATGAACACCCCTTCGTCGGTCACCCGCAGCATGTCCCCGAACGTCGCTTTTGCGGCCTGGAACAGGTCGTCCAGGCGGGCTTCGGTGGTGGCGAAATTCGTCAGCAATTCTTCACGCCGCACGGCAAAGTCGCACATCAGCGCCTCGATGATCCGGGCGCGCAGGGTGTCTTCTCCGCTGAACGCATGCCCCCGATGCACCGAGAACCGGCCCTCGCGGATCGCCTTGACATGCGCTGCGGTGGCCGAGGCGTTCTGCGCGAACCCCTGCGGAAAGCGCGAGATCGACGAGGCCCCGATCCCGATCAGCACGGGCGAAGTGTCGTCGGTATAGCCCTGGAAATTGCGCTTCAGCCGACCTGCGACTTGCGCACGGGCCATGCCGTCCGAGGGTTTGGCGAAGTGGTCGATCCCGATCTCCTGATACCCGTCCCAGAGGAACAGCTTGCGGGCGGTTTCGAACAGGGACAGCCGTTCCTCGGGCGTGGGCATCGCGTCCGACGGGATCATCTGCTGCCGACGGCTCATCCACGGCACATGGGCATAGCCGTACAGCGCGACCCGGTCCGGGGACAGGGTCAGAAGCTTCTGGACCGAATCCGAAATGCGCGGCCTGGTCTGGTGCGGCAGGCCGTACAGGATGTCGGCGTTCAGACTGGCGACGCCGCACGCACGGATCCGTTCCACCACGTCACGGGTCAGGGCATAGCTTTGCTCGCGCCCGATGGTCTTCTGGATCAGGGGGTCAAAGTCCTGCACCCCGATCGAAGCCCGGTTCATCCCCGCTGCGGCCAAGGCATCCAGCCGGGAATCGTCAACCTCGTTCGGGTCGATCTCGACCGAGAATTCACCGTCATCGGCCATCGGGGCAACGGCAAAGACCGCCTCGGCCAGCTTTTCGATCAAAGGTGCCGACAACAGCGTGGGCGTCCCGCCACCCCAATGCAGGCGGCTCAGGCGCACGCCTTTGGGCAGGTGACGCTTCAGA
>JAKQLM010000339.1 GCA_029567145.1 Pseudomonadota bacterium | reverse complement strand
TGCCTGAAATTGATCTCGCTTGGCGGCGCGGCATCCGGCCGGAACCGCCCATCCCGGTATCGGACTGGGCCGACCGCCATCGCATCCTGCCACCCACCTCGGCAGAACCGGGGCGCTGGCGCACCGACCGCACGCCATATCTGCGGGCGGTTATGGACGCCCTGTCCACCTCCAGCCCATATGAACGGGTCGTGCTGATGAAGGGGGCGCAAACCGGTGGCTCGGAGGCCGGGCTGAACTGGCTCGGCTACATCATCCAGAACGCCCCCGGCATCGCCATGCTGGTCATGCCGTCCCTCGACATGGTGCGGCGCAATACCACCGTGCGGATCGATCCGCTGATCGAGGCCACCCCTGCCCTGCGCGATCTGGTCTCCGCGCCCCGATCCCGCGACGCCGGGAACAGCCTGTTTCGCAAATCCTTCCCCGGCGGCCAGCTGGTGATGACCGGCGCGAACAGCGCGGTGGGGCTGCGATCCACGCCCGTGCGCTACCTATTCCTCGACGAGGTGGACGGTTATCCCGGCGATGCTGATGGCGAGGGTGATCCCGTCGATCTTGCGATCCAGCGCACCACCACCTTCAGGGGGCGGCGCAAGATCTACATGGTGTCCACGCCCACCTTGAAAGGCCATTCCCGCATCGAGGCCGCCTATCTCGACAGCGATCAGCGGTATTTCCACGTCCCCTGCCAACACTGCGGCGACATGGCCCCGATCACATGGGCACGCATCCGCTGGCCCGAAGGGCAGCGCGACGCCGCCTATCTGGTCTGCGATGCCTGTGGCGGCGTGCATCATGAACACGAAAAGCCGCGCCTGATGTCAGTCGGTGAATGGCGTCCGACCGCGCTGGGCGATGGCCGCACGGCAGGGTTCCACCTGTCATCGCTCTATTCGCCATGGGAAACCTGGGCCGAGATCGCGCAGGAACATGCCCGCGTCGCCAAGGATCCCGCGCGTCTGCAGGTCTGGGTCAACACCAAGCTGGGCGAGTCGTGGGAAGACCAGGCGGGCGACACCGTTCCCGCCGATCCGCTGATGGCGCGGCGCGAGGATTGGGGCAGCGACCTCGCCCCCGGCGTGGCCGTGCTGACGGCGGGTGTCGATGTGCAGGGCGACCGGATCGAGGTGCAAATTGTCGGCTGGGGCCGCGATGAGGAGGCGTGGGTCACCGACTATCGCGTCCTGTGGGGCGACCCGTCCGGACCGCGCCTCTGGTCCGATCTGGATGGCGTGCTGAAC
>JAKQLM010000338.1 GCA_029567145.1 Pseudomonadota bacterium | reverse complement strand
TCCAGCGCGCGGCGCTGGTCCATGTGGGTTTCCACCGTCGCCGGCACGCCAAGGCTGGCGACCATCTTGCGGGCGACGAGTTCGGATTCCTCCAGCCGCTTGGCGTCGATGTCCATCAGGGCGATCTTCGCGCCCGACAGGGCGGGCATCGACAGGGCATCCCCGATAAGGTTCTTCATGAAGACGGTCGAACCGGCCCCGATGAAGGCAATCTTGGTCATTTGACGGCTCCGAGAGTTAGCCCGGCGATGAAGTGCTTCTGCATCAGGAAGAACATGGCGACGGGGGGAAGGGCGGCAAGGATCGACCCCGCGCTGACAAGATGCCAGGCGGCGACCCATTGGCCGTTGAGCGACGACAGGCCCGCCGTGATCGGCTGTGCGTCGGGGCTGGTGGTCAGGACGGTGGCCCAGAAGAAGTCGTTCCAGATGAAGGTGAAGATCAGGACCGACAGCGCCGCGATGGCGGGCCGCATCAGGGGCAGGACGATGTACCAGAAGATCCGCCATTCGGCGACGCCCTCTACCCTCGCGGCCTCGATCAGTTCAAACGGCAGGGCCTTGATGAAGTTCCGCATGAAAAGCGTGCAGAACCCGGTCTGAAAGGCGATGTGGAACAGCGCCAGTCCCCAGTAGGTGTTGTACATGCCCAGGTTCAGCGTCATGTCGCGGACCGGAACCATCAGGATCTGGGCCGGCACGAAGTTGCCTGCGACGAACATGAAGAACAGGATCAGGTTGGCCTTGAACTTGTAGATCGCCAGCGCAAAGCCGGTCATCAGCGACAGCGCGACCGACCCGATCACCGTGGGGATCGTCACGATGAAACTGTTCTTGATGTACTGCAGCATCGGCGTGTTCTGGAACACGTCGGCGTAGTTTTCCCATGCCAGATAGGACGGGATGCCGAAATAGTTGCCCGCCGCAAGGTCGGCGGCTGGCCTGACCGAGGTGATGGCAACCCCGATCAGCGGGAAAAGCCACAGGATCAGCGCGATGGGCAGGGCGATGGCATACAGCCACTGGGCAGGCTGCGACCGGTGCTGGATGGGACGTGGAAACATCTTATCTCTCCGTCTCGTCGCGCCGCATCTTCCAGATGAAGCCCGAGATGAAGACCATCATGATCGCGAACAGGACAACGGCGATGGCCGCGCCGTAGCCCATGCGGTAGCCGTATTCGGACAGCGCCTTTTCGTACATGTAGTAGGACAGCACGTTGCTGGACCCGAACGGCCCGCCTTCGGTCATGATCGACACCAGGTCAAAGCTGCGCAGCGCACCGATCACGGTGACAACGACGGCGATGAAGGTCGCGGGCCGCAGTTGCGGCAGGATCACGTACCACAGCATCCGCCAGCCCTTTGCTCCGTCCAGCCGCGCGGCCTCGACCTGGTCGGGGGCGACGTTGTTCAGGCCGGTCAGATACAGGATCATCACATAGGCGATCTGCGGCCAAAGGCCTGCGGCGATGATGCCGTAGGTGGCAAGGTCGGGATCGGCCAGAACGGCGACGCCGGTGCCGGTCAGTCTCTCGATGACAAGGTAGAGAAGGCCGAAGTTCGGGGCGTAGAACCAGCTGAAGATCAGGCCGACGACGACTTGACTGATGACAAAGGGAAAGAAAAACAGGGACTTGTAGATCCGGATGCCGGTCACGGTCTGGTTCAGGAAGATCGCGATGAACAGGCCCGCCGGGACCGCCAGCAGGTAAAGGACCAGCCAGATGATGTTGTTCTTGAAGCTGGTGACCATGTTGGGGTCGGTCGTCAGCTCGGCATAGTTTGCCGTGCCGATCCAGACCTTCTCGCCCAGCCCGTCCCAGTCGTAAAAGCTGATCCACATCGATTGAAAGATCGGGATGATCACGTAGATCGCGAACATCAACAGGCCCGGCGCAAGGAACAGCCAGGGGGCAAGGCGGCGCTGGTTGGCTTTCCAATAGGTCGACATCGGCCTCTCCCGGACTGCAAAGAAGCGGCGGCCAGTCACCCGGCCGCCGCGAAGGTTTTACTTGTAGACTTGGCCGCGCACTTGCTCCAGCCGCTCCAGGATGGCGTCAAGCTGGTCGGGCTGGATCAGGAACTGCTGGAAGCCCTCCATCCCCGCCTTGGCCATTTCTGCCGGGGCGTCACGGTCGAAGAACTGCGCCAGCGCATAGGCGTTCGACAAGGACGCAAAGCCTGCCTTGATGAACGGGTCTTCGCC
>JAKQLM010000336.1 GCA_029567145.1 Pseudomonadota bacterium | reverse complement strand
TTCCACGTCTCGATGCTGGACGATGCGGGCCGCAACATCTTTGTCGAGGACCGCGAAGGCCAGTGGAACACGGCGATCCTGCACGCGCTGGGCGGGCTCAAGACCACGATGGCGGAATCGATGCTGGTCTTCGCGCCCCATGCCAACAGCTGGCGGCGGTTCGCCAGCCAGTCCTATGCCCCCGTCAGCCCCAGCTGGGGGGTCAACAACCGCTCGGTCGCGCTGCGGATTCCGGCGGGCGACATCAAGGCGCGGCGGATCGAGCACCGCCCTGCAGGCGTGGACGCCAACCCCTATCTGGTGGCCGCGACCGTGCTGGCGGGCATCCGTCACGGCATGGCGCAGAAGATCGACCCCGGCCCGGAAACCACCGGCAACGGCTATGACGACGACAGCACAAGCGCGATCCCGACCGACTGGAAACAGGCGATCGAGGCGGCAAAGGCCTCGGCCTTCCTGAAGGACGCGCTGGGCGAGGACATGCACCGCACCTTCACCGCGATCAAGGCGGCGGAATATGCCCGGGTGATGCGGACGGTCAGCGAAGTGGACTTCGACCTTTACCTGCACACCGTCTGACGCCGGGGCCGATTTCTTCAAAGAAATCGGTCCGGATCCTTCAAAGGATCCGGCTACCTGCGCCACCGGCACTCGGATGCGCAGACCGCAGCACCCCGCACCAGCGCCGCCGCGATGATCCCCGGAACCCGCGCGTCCAGCCCCACCGGCGGCAGGATGCGCCCCCGGAACCCCGCCGTGGCCAAGGCGGCGGGAATGTCGTCACTGACATGCCCGCCTTCGGCGGCAAAGAACGGCAGGCAGACCGTCCCGAAGCCCGCCAGTGTTGACAGTTTCGGCTCCTGGTCGATGAACCCGACCTTCACCGTTGCGCCCGCTTCGACCCCGATCCGCCCAGCCACATGCCGCGCGATGTCGGACGGGATTGGCGACTTGAACGACCCATGCGCGGCCAGAATCACCTCGGTCGCCCGGGCTTCCTGCGCCAGCGTCACGCACAGGTCATGCACGCAGGGGTCGCAGCCAAAGGGCTCCAGCACTGTCCAGCCCGCCGCCCCGGCCTCGGCCAGCCTGGCGGGGATCTGCACCCGGGTGAACCAGCCGCCTGCCATGAACATCGGAAAGACCACGCCGCCCGCATGACCCGCTACCGCCTGGGCCAGCGCGCCGGGTTCGGCCAGCGTCGCGGCCTGGACGCGCCACCCCGGCAGGCCCGCCTCAACCGCTGCGGCCAGCAGATCCAGCGCCCGGGCGGCGGTCTGGGGGTCGGAGGGTTGGCCGTGGGCCACGATCAGCGCGTTCTGGGTCATGCCGGGATAGGTGCCCCGCCGGCAGCGAAGGTCAAGCCCCCGGCATCCGCCCGGCCAGATAGCGCGCGAAATCGTAGTTCGGGCGCTCCAGATGGCTGAGCGCCCCGGGCGCGGACAGCCCGGCGCACAGGCCCTGCCAGACCTTTTCCACGCAGCCCTTGTCCTCGACGTTCACGTCATCCAGCAGCGCCTTGACCGCCGCAAGATGCGCCTCGGCCTCGGGGTCGGCACACCAGTCCGCGCTTAGCCCGCCGCCGAACAGCACCTTGACCGACCCCGGCCCGTCCGGTGTCAGGCTGAGATACCAGAAGTACCCCGGCGTCAGGGTGATCAGAAGCGCCGGGTAGATCGCCAAAAGCCAGGTGATCCGCCGGTCATCACCCTGCAGCACGGTGTTCGACGGATGCGCCAGGGCCAGTGGCACCAGGTCATTCTTGATGATCCAGTGATGGTTGAACGCCGCTTCGCCCTCGGGGCACTCCATCTGGTTCAGGTCCGACGCCCCGCCGATGGTCCCGGCATGGCAGACCGGAAGGTGGTAGCTTTCCATGAAGTTCTCGGCCAGCACCTTCCAGTTGGTGTCCCAGCGGAACTCCTCGCGGAAGACCTCGCGATAGCCTGCCATCGGCAGATGTCCGACCAGCCGGTCCACTCCCGCCAGCCGTTCAGCCACCGGCGCGGCGTCCGGGTTCAGCGTGACCATGATCCAGCCCTGCCAGTCCTCGACCCGGACCTGTGGCAGCTTCACATCCTCGCGGCAGAAATCCTCGTTCCTTGCCATCGCCGGGGCGCCGCGCAGGCTTCCGTCCAGATTGTAGGTCCAGGCGTGGTAGGGGCAGACGATCGACCGCACATTCCCCCGGCCCTCCAGAAGCGTGCTCATCCGGTGGCGGCAGACGTTCGACATGCCGCGCAACGTGCCCTCCCGGTCGCGCAGGATGATCACCGGCTCG
>JAKQLM010000320.1 GCA_029567145.1 Pseudomonadota bacterium | reverse complement strand
CCTATCTGGGTGCCTGCGGCATCGGGCTGGGGCTTGCGGTGATGGGGATGTCGAAGCGCATCGTCCTGCGGCAGGCGGCGCGGCTCTACATCGAGGTGATGCGGGGCGTGCCGATCATCGTGCTGTTGCTCTACGTGGCCTTTGCGCTGGTTCCGGGCGTTGTGGCGACAGTGAACGCAGTCCTGGGCGAGGACACTCTGCGCACCCGGGATGTGCCGCTGCTTTGGCGGGCGGTCCTGGCCCTGATGCTGGCCTATTCGGCCTTTCTGGCCGAGATTTTCCGCGCGGGGCTGCAGGCCGTGGACCGGGGCCAGATCGAGGCGGCCAAGGCCCTGGGCCTGAACGGCTGGCAACGCTTTCGCCACATCGTCTTTCCGCAGGCCTTTCGCATGGTGCTGCCGCCCCTGGGCAACGATTTCGTGGCGATGGTGAAGGACAGCTCTCTGGTCAGCGTGCTGGGGGTGTCGGACATCACCCAACTGGCCAAGGTCACGGCGGCCGGGAACTTTCGCTATTTCGAGACCTATAACGTGGCGGCGTTGTTGTACCTGACGATGACGATCGGGCTGTCGCTGCTGCTGCGACGGCTGGAAGCCCGGTTGCGTGGTCACGAGGGGGGCCGAGGCAATTGAGCGCGTGCCGCGCAAGTCTTTTATCTCGTCGTCGGGCTTCGCCTCCTCCTCGGTGATGGGGGTTTCACCCCCAAACCCCCAGGATATTTGAACAGAGAGGAAAGCAGGGTGGACCTTGACGGGTCTGCGGCCTAGCTTTCCGGGCAAAGGAGATCTGCGATGAACGTGCTTCTGGAACCTTGGGATACCAGGTTCGGTCTGCCGCCCTTTGCGCAAGTGAAGGATGAGGATTTTGGTCCGGCCTTTGATGTGGCGCTGGATCGCGCGCGGGCCAACATCCGGGCGATTGCGGACGGGCCTGCGGCGGATTTCGCCGGGGTGATCGAATCGCTGGAACTGGCGGAGGGTGACCTCGACCGGGTGTCGGGGCTGTTTTACAACCTTGCCGGGGCCGACAGCACGGACGCGCGCGAGGCGCTGATGCGCGACCTTGCGCCGAAGATGTCGGCGTTTTCCAGCGAGGTGACCAACAACAAGGCGCTTTGGGCGAAGATCGACGCCTTGTGGCAGGGGCGCGATGGGCTGGGGCTGACGGCGGAACAGGCGCGGGTGCTGGAGCTGTACCGGCAGATGTTTGTCCGCTCGGGGGCCGCGCTGGAGGGGGCGGAGGCGGAACGCCTGACGGCGGTCAAGGCGCGGCTGGCTGTCCTGGGGACCGAGTTCAGCCAGAACCTGCTGGCGGATGAGCGGTCGTGGTTCATGGAATTGTCCGCGGCCGATCTGGCGGCGCTGCCGGGGTTCGTGCAGGACACCGCACGGGCGGCGGGGGTGGAAAAGGGCGTGGGGCCGGTCGTCACGCTGAACCGCAGCCTGATCGTGCCGGTCCTGCAGTTTTCGCCGAACCGCGCCTTGCGGGAAAAGGCCTATGCCGCCTGGGTGGCGCGCGGGGCGAACGGCGGGGCGACCGACAACCGGGCGATTGCGGCCGAGATTCTGGCCCTGCGGCATGAACGGGCGCAGCTTCTGGGCTATGCCGATTTCGCCAGCTTCAAGCTGGAGCCGGAGATGGCCAAGACCGGCGTTGCGGTGCGCGACCTGTTGCTGCGGGTCTGGACCCCGGCGCGGGCCAAGGCGCTGGCGGATGCGGCTGTGCTGGAGGCGATGCTGGTCGCGGATGGCTTGGCCGCCCCGTTGGAGCCGTGGGACTGGCGCTATTATTCGGAGAAGCGGCGCAAGGCCGAGCATGATCTGGATGAGGCGGCGCTGAAGCCTTACCTTGGGCTGGAGGCGATGCTGGGCGCGATGTTTGATTGCTCTACCCGCCTGTTCGGGCTGGAATTCCGCGAAATCGAGGGGCCGTTCTATCACCCCGACGTGCGGGGCTGGGAGGTCACGCGCGGGGGGGCGCATGTGGCGGTGTTCCTGGGGGACTACTTCGCCCGGGGACCAAAGCGGTCCGGGGCCTGGTGCAGCGCAATGCGGTCGCAGCGCAAGCTGGGCGGCGATCAGCGGCCGATCGTGGTGAACGTCTGCAACTTCGCCAAGGGTGATCCCTGTCTGTTGTCCTATGACGACGCGCGGACCTTGTTCCACGAATTCGGTCATGCGCTGCACCAGATGCTGTCGGACGTGACCTATGGGTTCATCAGCGGCACATCCGTCGCGCGGGATTTTGTGGAATTGCCAAGCCAGTTGTATGAACACTGGCTGGAGGTGCCCTCGGTCCTGGAGGCCCACGCGAAGCATCATCAGACGGGCGAGCCGATGCCCGCCGACATGCTGGCACGACTGCTGGCGGCGGGGACCTATGATCAGGGCTTTGCCACGGTGGAGTTCGTGTCCAGCGCCATGGTGGACCTGGAGTTTCACACCGGGATGCCCCCCTCCGATCCGATGCAACGGCAGGCCGAGGTGCTGGAAGGTCTGGGGATGCCCCGCGCGATCCGGATGCGGCACGCGACGCCGCATTTCGCGCATGTGTTCAGCGGCGACGGCTATTCGTCGGGGTATTATTCCTACATGTGGTCCGAGGTGATGGACGCCGACGCCTTTGCCGCGTTCGAAGAGGCGGGCGATCCGTTCGATCCGGCCACGGCGGCGCGGCTGGAGCGGTTCATCCTGTCGGCGGGCGGGTCCGAGGATGCCGAGGCGCTTTACCTGAAATTCCGCGGCGCGATGCCGGGGGTGGAACCTTTGCTGAAGGGTCGGGGTTTGCTAGAGCCCGCATGATGGCGGGTGCTTAAGGCCGAGGGGCAAGATGGAGCTGTTTCAGACCTGGAATGCGGAGGATGCCCTTTCGCATCTGATCCATCTTGCGGTGGCCTATGTGCTGGCGCTGCCCATCGGCTGGAACCGGGAACGGGAAGAGCGGAGCGCGGGTCTGCGGACCTTTCCCTTGGTGTCGATGGCGGCCTGCGGCTTTGTGATGATCGCCATCGAGGTGCTGGGGATCACATCCGAAGGGCAGGCGCGGATCCTTGAGGGGCTGATGACGGGCATCGGCTTCATCGGCGGCGGGGCGATCCTGAAGCAGGGCGACCGGGCACGCGGGACGGCGACAGCGGCCAGCCTTTGGGCCACGGGGGCGATGGGGGCGGCGGTGGGCTATGGCCAGCTGGACATTGCCGTGATCCTGAGCCTGGTGGTGGTCCTGACGCTGAGCCTGATGTCGCCCATCGTGAAGGCGGTGCAGGAAAAATCCGATTCCGCCGGTGAGGATGTCTGAGGCCTAGCGCCGGAGCGCGCCGGGGGGCTGTCCGAACCGCGCGCGGAAGGCGCGGGACAGGGTGGCCGGGCTGGAAAAGCCGGTGCGCAGCGCGACCTCGGCCAAGGGGTGCGCGGTGTCGGTCAGCATCCGGCGCGCGGCCTGCAATCTTAGTCCAAGCGCATGGGCGGCGGGGGTGGTGTTCAACGCCTGCCGGAACAGGGTCTCCAGGCGGCGGGGCGACAGGCCGACGGCGTGGGCGGTTTCGCTGGCCGGTTCGGGGTTATCCAGCCGCGCCTCCATCCGGGCCAGGGCAACGGCGACGCGGGGGTCAAGTCCGGGGTCGGTCCCGGCGGGGGCGATCTGTGGCTCGGTCCCCGGGCGGGCGCGGGTCAGAAAGCTGTTGGCGACCTGCCGCGCCAGGGCGGCCCCATGCCGGGTGCGGATCAGGTGCAGCATGAAATCCGTCGCCGGGGCCGCGCCGGAAATCGTCACCCGGTTGCGGTCGATGACAAAGCGGTCGGGCTGGACGTCGATGTGGGGATGCGCGGCGGCCAGATCCTCCAGATCCTCCCAGTGCACGGTGGCGCGGTGGCCGTCCAGCAGGCCCGCGCGCGCAAGGACCCAGGGGCCGGCGTCGATGCCACCGACCAGCAGAAAGCGGGGCGCAATACGGCGCAGGTCGCGGATCAGGGGCCTGGTGGCGACGTCGGCCAGCCGGTAGCCTGCGACCACGATCAGCGCGTCGGCCCCCAGCGCGGCCGAGAGGGGGCCGGACGACGGCAACGAAATCCCGCAGGTCAGGGGGACCGGCTGGCCGTCCGGGGTGACCACACGCCAGCGATAGGCCTCGGACCCCAGTTGGCGGTTGGCGTTGCGCAAAGGGTCAAGCGCACTGGCGACCTCCAGGATCGAGGCCTGAGGCAGGACGAAAAGCGCGATGGTCAGCGGCTGGGTCGAAGGTTGGAAGATCGCGTTTTCCGTCATGGGTATTTCGTAAAGTGCAAAGCGTTGCCGTGCAAGCCGGGTATGGTGGCGGCAACAAGGAGATGCCCGATGCCGCTGACCATGAACCGCGAAGTTTTCATCACCTGCGCCGTGACCGGATCGGGTGGCACGCAGGACCGCAGCCCGCACGTTCCCCGCAGTCCCAAGCAGATCGCCGAAAGCGCAATTGCAGCGGCCAAGGCGGGCGCGGCGGTTGTGCATTGCCATGTGCGCGACCCCGAGACGGGCAAGCCGTCGCGCAAGCTGGAATATTACCGCGAGGTGACCGAGCGGATTCGCGACAGCGACACGGATGTGGTCCTGAACCTGACGGCGGGGATGGGGGGCGACATCTATTTCGAGGGGACCGAGGATATGGGCCGCATCGGCCCCCGGTCGGACATGGCGGGAGCGGAGGAGCGGGTGGCACATGTGGTCGAATGCCGCCCGGAAATCTGCACGCTGGACTGCGGCACGATGAACTTCAACGAGGCCGACTATGTGATGGTCAACACGCCCGGCATGCTGCGCGACATGGCTCGGCGGATGACGGCGGCGGGTGTCCGGATCGAGATCGAGGCCTTTGACACCGGGCATCTGTGGCTGGCGAAGGAACTGGTCAAGGAAGGCGTGATCCCGGAACCCGTGCTGGTGCAGCTGTGCATGGGCGTGCCGTGGGGCGCGCCGGACGATCTGAACACGCTGATGGCGATGGTGAACAACGTGCCTGCGGGTTGGCACTATTCGGCCTTCGCGCTGGGGCGCAACCAGATGGCCTATGCGGCGGCGGCGGTGCTGGCGGGCGGCAATGTGCGGGTCGGGCTGGAGGACAACCTTTGGCTGGACAAGGGGGTGCTGGCGACTAATGCGCAGCTTGTCGAACGCGCGGCGACCATCGTCGAAAACATGGGCGCGCGGGTGATCACCCCGGCGGAAGTGCGCGCCCGGCTGAAGCTGGAAAAATGCGCGCCGGTGGCGAAATAAGCGTGCGGGTGCGGCCGGTCTTGGCGGTTGCGGCGCTGGTCGCGGCTTGTGTGCCTGTCCCGGATGGACAGTGGTTCACGCCCGCTGGCGTGCCCCTGGGCGAGATCGACTGCATCAGCCCGGCCCCCTTGGCGGGCTCGATGGGACGGGAAATCTGCAAGGCCCGGCTGATTGCGGAGACGTCGGAAGAGGCTGCGCTGTGCAAGGCGCAGGGTGGCAGGGTGGGGCCGGTCTCGGTGGTGGACAAGCGGCTGGCCTGCACCTGGGTCAAGGGCTTAGAGACGTGAGCGACGGCATTCCCTTCGACCTGCTGCTTCTGGTCGGTGTCGCGGTCGTGACCTATGCCGCGTTGGTCGGTCGGCGGAGCGGGCGCTGGTGGCTGGCGACCGGCGCGGTGGGGCTGGTCATTGTGGCGGGTCTCATGCTCTGGGCCGAGAGTTTGAGGGGGCAGTCCTGGTTTTCCGGGCTGATGCAGACGCTGTTTGCCATTTTGGTCGGCATCGGGCTGGTCTTCGGGTCAGCCGTGCAGGCCGTGGGGATGTGGTGGCTGGGCGCGCGCTGGGGCGCGCTGGTGGCCGGGGGATGTGTGGCGATGCTGGTGGCCCTGACGGGGCTGTGGCTGTCGCTGTGACAAGAAGTAGGAGACGGGCATGACACGGAAAGCGGCGATCATCGGGGGCGGGGTTATCGGCGGCGGTTGGGCCGCGCGGTTCCTGCTGAACGGCTGGGATGTGGGGGTGTTCGACCCCGATCCCGAGGCCGAGCGCAAGATCGCGGCGGTCATGTCCAACGCCCGGCTTGCCTTGCCGGCGCTGTCGGATGTGCCGATGCCGGTCGAGGGGAAGCTGACCTTCCACGGCACGATCGGTGAGGCGGTCGAGGGCGCGGAATATGTGCAGGAAAGCGTCTCCGAACGGATCGAGCTGAAGCACAAGGTCTACGCCCAGTTGCAACAATCGAACCCTGGCGTCCTGATCGGATCCTCTACCAGCGGGTTCAAGGCCAGCGACTTGCAGAAATCTGCGGTGAACCCGGAAAACATCATCGTCGCCCATCCGTTCAACCCGGTCTACCTGCTGCCGTTGTCGGAGATTTCGGGGTCCGAGAAGAACCCGCCCGAGGTGGTCGAAAAGACCGTGCAGATCATGAAGGACATCGGGATGTTCCCGCTGGTGATCAGGCACGAGATCGACGCTTTCATTGGCAACCGCTTTCTGGAGGCGGTGTGGCGCGAGGCGCTGTGGATGCTGAAAGACGGCATCGCCACCACGGAAGAAATCGACGACGCGATCCGCATGGGGTTCGGCCTGCGTTGGGGTCAGATGGGGCTGTTCGAGACTTATCGGATTGCCGGGGGCGAAGCCGGGATGCGGCACTTCATGGCGCAGTTCGGCCCGGCGCTGAAATGGCCCTGGACCAAGCTGATGGACGTGCCCGAGTTCAACGAAGAACTGGTGGACCTGGTGGCGAACCAGTCCGACGCGCAGTCCGGCATGTACGGT
>JAKQLM010000316.1 GCA_029567145.1 Pseudomonadota bacterium | reverse complement strand
CAGGTCGTTGTCCAGCTTCTGTTCGGGGTAGGTGTCTTTCGTGTTGAACTTGCGGTGGCGAAAATGGGTCATCGTTGGGTCCGTTCGCTAAGGGCGGTTATCGAATAGAGCGCGTGCCGCGCGCGCCTTTTGTCTCGCGTTTCTGCGTGAAGGACGCAGAAACACTCGCGAGCCTCCGGCGGGGATATTTGGTGCCAGGTGAAAGGCGCAGGTCAAGGCAGGAGGCTCGGGCCGGGGTCCAGCGCGGCGATTTCGCGGCGGAAGGTCAGCGTGTCGCCTTGGGTGGGCTGGTCAACGCCTTCGGCCCAGGTCCGCCCGGCATAGGTGGCCCAGGCGATCGGGCCGGGGGCGGCGGCGTCGCCGATGAGTGTCAGAGTCCTGATGCCCTGCGCCTGCCAGTCCAGGGCCTTTGTGGCGTGGAAAAGCTGGTCGTTCGGGATGCGGGAGGTGACGTGGACGACGGCCTCGGTCGGCAGGGTGGTCTGGCGGCCGGTCCAGGTGCAGCCAAGCGTCACCTCTTTTGCGCCAATGGCTTCCGGGGCCTTGCTGAGGTGAATCTCAACGCCAAGCTCCAGCAGGCGGCGCATGATCGTGCCTTGCTCCAACGTGTTGTCAGTCCATTCGGCGACCTTGACGGCGGGGGTGACGAAATGGACGCGGTTGCCCTTCTGGACCAGGAGTTCGGCAAGGACCGAGCCCATGTAGTAATGGTCGTCGTCATACAGCGTGACGGTCTGGTCTTCGGGGCAGAGACCCGCCATCAGGTCATCGGGGGTGAAAAGCGGCATCCGGGGGTCGGTCGGGACCCCGTGCAGGTGCAGCCGGGCCACCGCGTCGCGCCGCCAGGTTGCCCCGGTGGCGATGGCGATGTGGTCGGCCCCCATCGCCAGCAGGTCTTCCGGGGCAAGCGGGCTGTCGCGGTAGATCTCGACGTTGGGCATCGGGCCAAGCTGGCCGGTGCGGTAGTCGGACACGCGCCCCCAGGCGGAAAGGCCGGGCAAGGTGCGCTCCTTCGCGACACGGCCGCCCAGGGTGGTGGTGGCTTCGGCAAGGGTGACGGTGTAGCCGCGTCTGGCGGCCTGCAGGGCGGCCTCCAGCCCCGTGGGGCCGGCACCAACGATCAGGACCGTTTCGGACGCGCCTTTCGGGCGGGCGCGGTCGGGGTGCCAGCCTTTGCGCCACTCTTCCATGAAGGCGGTGTTCTGGGTGCAGCGGCTGATGCTGCCGGTCATGTCGCCCGAGACGCAGATGTTGCAGCCGATGCATTCGCGGATGTCTTCGTAGCGGCCCTCCTGCACTTTCAGCGGCAGGAAAGGGTCCGCGATCGAGGGGCGGGCCGCGCCGATGAAATCCAGGATCCCCGCCTTGATCTGCCGCACCATCGCGTCAGGCGACGTGAAGCGGCCGACGCCGACAACGGGCTTGGAGGTCAGTTGCTTGATGCCTTTCACAAGGTCCTCTTGCGCCCCTTCGGGCTTGAAGCGGGAGGTGCCAGAGCACGCCTCCCACGTGCCATGGGCAAGGTCCCAAAGGTCGGGCAGGTCGCTGTGCATTTCGATGAAGTCACGCAGTTCGGCGTTGGAGAAGCCATAGGTGCCAGCCTCGTGGAGGCTCATCCGCAGGGTGACGGCCAGTTCGCCCTTGGTGGTTTCCCTTGCATCTTCAACGATCTCGCGCAGGAACCTCGCGCGGTTTGTGAGGTTTCCGCCGTATTCGTCGATCCGGTGGTTGGTGGCGCGGGAGAGGAAGTGCTGCAGGATTCCGAAGCCATGTGCGCCGTAAAGGCAGATCAGGTCGAAACCCGCCTGCTGGCTGCGGCGGAAGGCGTTGCGGAACCAGCGGCGGAGGTCGCGGATATCCTCCTTGTCCATCGTGCGGGCCTGCACGGGGTCGGAGGTGAAGGTGAGGATCGGGCCGCCGGTGACCGCAAGCGGCACCTCGCGGCTGTAAAGGTTCGGACCGTTGATGCCGGAATAGGCCAGCTGGATGCCCGCCAGCGCGCCGTGGGATTTCATCGCGTCCGCCATGCGGGCCAGGGCGGGCAGGTCGCGGTCGTCCCAGAGATGCTGTTCGATGAAGGGGGTGATTTCGCTGGTCGGGTGAATCTCGGTCTGTTCGGTGAAGATCACGCCCCAGCCGCCTTCGGCCTTGGTGCGGCGCATTTCCACGACGGCGGAGGGGTCGCGGTAGCCGCCGCCGTTGCAGTGGGGCACCTGGTAGAAGCGGTTCTTGGCCAGCTTGGGGCCGATCTGCAGCGGCGTGAACAGGATGTCGTGGCGGGGATCGCGGGTCATTCGATCACCCTCAGATCGGCGGATTGGGTGGCAAGGCGGGCCGGGTCGCGCGGCGGAATTTCGGCGACAAGGAGCGTCGGGTGGTCGCCCGCCTGGGCCAGGATTTCGCCATGCGGTCCGGCGATCAGCGAGCCGCCGGTATAAGTCAGGTCGCCTTCGGTCCCGCAGAAGTTGGCATAGGCGATGGTGACCCCGTGGTTCGCGGCCAGCGCCGGGACGGTGTGGCGGATGACATGTCCGAAGGGGGCCATATTGGCCGTTGGGGCAAGGATCACGGTGACGCCGCGGTCGGAAAGAGACTTGATGTGCGGTGCGAACTCTACGTCGTAACAGATCAGAATCGCTGCAGATTCTGCGCCGATGCGGAAGGTGGTGTAGGTGTCGCCCGGCACATAGACGCTGCGTTCGCGGGGGCCGTACAGTTGCAGCTTGCGGTGATTGGCAAGACGCCCGCCGTCCGGACCGAAACAGGCGGCCGAGTTGTAGACACGGGTCCCGTCGCGTTCGGCGTAGCCTACGACAAGGGCCGTCGCCGAGGCCTTGGCGGCCAGGGCCAGCCGCTGCATCGGGGCGCTGTCCTCGGCGACGGCGCGGGCGGGAATGTCGGGCTGGTTGTAGCCTTGCAGCCAGATTTCCGGCAACACCAGCGCCGCAGCCCCCATCGCGGCAGCGGCTTTCAGCGCCGTCTCGGCCTGAGAGCAGGCGGCGTCCATGTCAGCGGCGGGCGAGATGCCTTGCCAGAGCGCGAGTTTCATAGGTTCCTATCCGGGGGCCAGCCCCCGGACCCCCGGGATAGTCTTGCAAGGATGAAAGGAGGGCCGAATTTGCGCGGCCCCCCTGCCGGTTCATTTTTTCAGGTTGGTCCAGATCGCGTCGTAAAGGACCTGGGTCCCCTCGTCGCAGGCTTCGATGAAGTAGCCCTTCTGGTCGGCAGGCGGGTTGTTTTCCGGGCTGTCCTTGATTTCCGGCAGCAGGAACGGCTCGACCCCCGTCACGCCCGAGGTATAGGCCGCGTAGTTGGTCAGCGCGGCGGCGTTTTCCGGATCCAGCAGGAAGTTCATGAATTTCAGCGCGTTGTCACGGTTCGGCGCGTCCTTCAGCAGGACCATGTTATCCATCCACAACACGTAGCCTTCCTTGGGGAAGGCGTATTCGACGTTCGCGCCCTCGGCCCGGGCCTTGGCGGAAAAGCCGTTGTAGATCATCCCCGCCGCCGCATCGCCCGAGACCAGCACGTCCTTGGCCGTGTCCGAGCCGAACGAGGCCCAATGCTGCTTGGCGTTGATCAGCATGTCGTTCAGCGCTTTCAACTGCTCGCGGTCCTGGCTGCATTGCGGGATGCCAAGATAGATCGAGCCCAGGGCCAGAACCTCGCCCTGGCTGTCCAGCACGTTGATCTTGCCCTGCAATTCGGGCGGCGGGTCGAACAGGATCGAAAGGCTGGAAATGTCGCCCTGATAGACGTCGCGGTTCACCGAAAAGCCGGTGGACCCCCACTGATAGGGGATCGAGGATTTCCGACCCGGATCGAACGGCACATCCAGCCACTGGGGCGCGATGTTGCCGAAGTTCGGAATCTCCTCTGGGGCGAACGTGTCCAGAAGTCCCTCGGTCCCCAGGATCTTGACCATGTAGTCGCCCGGCACGGCCACGTCATACTGGCCGATCTTGCCTGCTTTCAGCGCGGCGAGCATGGATTCGTTGGAATCGAAGGTGTCCATGGTGACGGTGACGCCACTTTCGGCCTGGAACTTGTCGATCAGGTCCTGCGGCAGGTATTCGAAGAAGTTGTAGATCTTCAGCTCACCTTCGGCAAAGGCCGGTGAGGCGAAAAGGGCGACGGAAAGAAGCAGCTTTTTCATGGTGTCTCCTGTCGGGGTTAAAGGGTCTTCTGCCCCTTGCGGTTGATAAGGTAGGCGGCGGTCACGAAAAGGACGGAGGTCGCCAGCATCAGCGTGGAAATCGCCATGATGTTGGGCTTGATGCCCTGCTTGACCGATCCGAAGATCGCGGTCGGCAGCGTCTCCATCCCGGCGCCCTTGACGAAGTTGGTGATGATGAAATCGTCCAGGCTGATGATGAAGGCCAAAAGCCAGCCCGAGGCGAGGCCGGGGGCCAGAAGCGGCAGCAGGATCAGCCGGAACGCCTGGGCGCGGGTGGCATACAGGTCGCGGGCGGCTTGTTCGTAGGTGGATTCGATGCCTTGCAGCCGGGCCGAGATCGGCAGGTAGGCGAACGGGATGCAGAAGGTGATATGCGCGATCAGGATCGTGCCGTAGCCGGTGGTCAGCCCGATGGTGGTGAAAAAGATCAGCGACGCGACGGCGGTCACGATTTCGGGCACCATCAAGGGCAAGTTGATCAGCGCGAAGCTGGCCGATTTGCCCCGGAAGCGCCCGCCCTTGACCATGGCCAGCGCGGCGGCGGTGGCGATGATCGTGGCGGCCGTCGCGGCGATCAGCGCCAGCGTCAGCGAGTTCCAGGCGGCCTGACCGAAACGCCCGGCCTCGGGTCCGGTGAAGACGTCGGCATACCAGCGCAGCGACAGCCCACCCCACTGGGTGATCGAGGCCGAGCCGTTGAAGCTGTAGGCCATGATCACCAGGAGCGGCGCATAAAGGATGGTCAGGCACAGAAGGGTCAGCGCCAGAAAGCCGGGATAATGGCGGACACCTTTCATCGCGCCCCCTCGCGTGCGGCGGCGCGGGCGTAAAACACCAGCACCAGCAGGACCAGCGTCATCAGGATCATGCTGACGGCGGCCCCGAAGGGCCAGTTGCCCTGGCTGCCCTTGAACTGCTCGTCGATCAGGCTGCCGATCATGAAGGTCTTCGCCCCGCCCAGAAGGTCGGGTGCAAGGAACGCGCCAAGCGCGGGCACGAAGACCAGGATGCAGCCCGCGATCAGGCCGGGTTTGACAACTGGCAGCACGATCTCGCGCAGGGTGGTCCAGCGGCTGGCGTAAAGGTCTGCGGCGGCTTCCGACAGGGCGAAGTTGTAGCGTTCCACGGCGGCATAGATCGGCAGCACCATGAAGGGCAGGTAGCTGTAGAACAGGCCCAGTTGCACGGCGAGGTTGGTGTTGACCAAGGGCAGGGGGTCGGAAATCAGCCCCAGCGACATCAGGCTTTCGTTCAAGGGGCCGTTGTCGCGGATCAGGAACTTCAGGCTGACCGTGCGGATCAGAAGGTTGACCCAGTAGGGGATGGTGATCAGGAACAGCCAGACGCCCCGTGTGGCGGGGGGCCGTGTGGCGATGAACCAGGCGGTCGGAAATCCGATGGCCAGGCACAGCCCGGTGCACAACGCCGCCTGCCACAACGACCGCCAGAAGATCGTGATGTAGGTCCATTCCAGCTGCGCAGGCTCGTCGCCGAACAGGCCGCGCGTGACGAAGAACTGGTCATAGGCGGCAAGGGTGAAGTCCCATTCGACGCCGCCGCGGAATTCCTTGGTCAGGAAGGAATAGATTGCCATCAACAGGACGGGGACAAGCGCAAAGACCCCGATCACCCCCCAGGCGGGGAGAAGGAGGGGCCGCGCCAGGCTGCGCCAGCTGTCGTCGCCCCCGGCCATCAGTCGGCAAGAAGGCGGGCCGCGCCTTCCTCCAGGTGAAGTTTGAGGCTGGCGCCGGGGGCGGGAATGGCGGTGCGGGCGGCGTTCTGCAGGCGGATGGTGAAGGGGGAGTTGTCGGCCAGGCGGGTCAGCACCTGAAGGTCGGTTCCCAGATAGACCACCCGCTCGACGGTGGCCTGCAGGTCGCCGGTCGGGGCGATGGTCACCCGTTCGGGGCGGATCGACAGGGCGTGGCGGCCGGGGGTTGCGGTGGCTGACGGGCAGGTCAGGCGGTGCCCGCCGGGCAGGGTGACGGTCGCGCGACCTTCGGACACAGACTCAACATCGACCTGCAAGATATTGGTTTCGCCGATGAAATCCGCCACAAAGCGGTTGACCGGGGCCTCGTAGATATCGCGCGCGGTGCCGATCTGCTGGACGCGGCCATTCGACATGACGGCGATCCGGTCGGACATGGTCAGGGCTTCTTCCTGGTCATGGGTCACGAAGATGAAGGTGATGCCGGTGTCTTCCTGCAACTGCTTCAATTC